>CAZKUQ010000123.1:0-5819 GCA_964555965.1 uncultured Coxiellaceae bacterium | reverse complement strand
TGTTGTCATGCCAGCCGCGCGTTTTTTGCGCGAGGTGGCATCTAGAGATCTAAAATAATGCCGAAATTAACCAAAAAATAGATGCCAGCTGAAGTTTACCCCGTTATGCTTTAAAACGGGGCTGGCATGACAGGCTTCTTAACCGAGATTCGTGTTATCAACATTTCACACTAAATTTTTGCTGATCCTCTAAACGCATGGCTGTCAAACAATTACCCCATACGCAACCCGTATCCAGTGGATAAACATTTGGCATATCTGCTTTGCCTTGCAATGCCGCCCAATGACCAAAAATAATTTTTATTTCTTTGTTAACTCGATGAGAAACATCAAACCAAGGAATTAAATCACGAGGACAATCTTGCAATGTCCCTTTATAATTAAAATCCATGCGGCCATCCTGATGACACAACCGTAAGCGAGTAAAATGATTCACAATGCTGCGCAATCTATCCACACCTGTTAAAGAGTCACTCCAATAATCAGGCTGATTACCATACATTTGTTGCAAAAATATTTCTGGTGATTTGCCTTGTAACACGGCTTCCACTTCTTGCGCATATCTTATCGCTTGATCTAATGTCCAGCTCGGTGCAAGCCCTGCATGCGTCAGAACAAAACCTGATGTTGCATCGTACACTAATAGTGGCTGATGTCTTAACCAATCTATTAGCTCATCACAATCAGGCGCAGCTAAAACCTCATCTAATGTATCTGCCGATTTTTTTTTGGCAACACCGAAAGCCACCGCCAACAAATGCAAATCATGATTACCCAACACTACTTGATGTTTCTGATCAAGCGATTTGATAAAACGCAAAGCCGCTAATGATTGTGATCCACGATTAACTAAATCACCTGTAAACCACAACGTATCGCGCATCGAATCAAATTGAATGATAGTAAGCAATTTTTCTAATGGCGCAAAACATCCTTGTACATCACCAATTGCATAAATCGCCATGCATTATCCTTTTTTATTAATCTCATTACTTAACGCAACAAAATCTTTCACTGACAAATTTTCCGGGCGCAAATCTGAACGAATGGGAAGATGTGCCCACACATCATCATTAATTAATTCTTTGAGACTATTTCTTAATGTTTTGCGACGTTGTCCAAAAGCATATTTTACCACTGATGCAAATAGCGTTTCATTTTCCGATTTATAAGGCAACTGTTGATAAGGAATAAGGCGCACAATACTCGATTGCACTTGCGGCGGCGGATAAAAAGCTTGTGGTGGCACATCAAATAATAAATCGATTTCGCAACAATACTGCATCATCACGCTCAATCGTCCATAGTGTTCTGTATTTGCTTTTGCAGCTAAACGCTCAGCCACTTCTTTTTGCAGCATAAATAACATGTCGGAAATAATTGGTGCATAATCAAGTAAATGAAAAAGCAACGGCGTAGAAATATTATAAGGAAGATTGCCAAAAATACGTAATTGCCGCTCATCTTTTTTGATCGCTGCAAAATCAAATTCAAGTACATCCGCTGAATGAATATGCAATCGACCATCATGATGCGTTCTTCTTTCAAGCTCAGGAATGAGATCACGATCAAGCTCAATCACATCAAGTTGTTTTGCTGCACGCAATATGGGAACTGTGAGCGCTCCTTGACCTGGCCCTATCTCAACTAAATGATCATGCGAAGTTGGTGCAAGCGCTGCCACAATACGCTGAATAATATGTTGATCAGATAAAAAATGCTGTCCAAAACGTTTGCGTGGAGTATGCATAAATTAATATTGCGCAAGTGCTTGTTTAGCAGGCTCAAATCCATGCGCTGCTGATTTTTGGAACCATTTTCTAGCTAACGTTTTATTTGGCTCAGTTCCAAGCCCATATAAATAAAATAAGCCAAGATTATATTGCGCGCTTGCTAGATCATGATTAGCGGCTTTTTGATAATATTTAAACGCTTTTGCATAATCTTGCTTGGTACCTTTTCCTGTTGCATACAGATAAGCAATTTCGTTTTGAGCAAACGGATCATTATCAGCTGCTTCACTAAGATAAGAAAATGCTTTTTCATTATTCTTTGGGACACCTCGACCCAGCAAATAACGCATTCCCATATCAGTGGCACTATCAGTGCTAGCATAATTTTTTTCGTATGAACTTTCCTGTCGATTGGTTGCGCACCCAGTAATAAGCGCACACAATCCGATCAACCACACCAACTTTTTGAGCGACATACAATAACCTTTTTTTGATTTGTGAAAACGAGCCATTATAATGTGGCTAATTTTGATTGGGAATGCCGTTTAAGGATCATAAATAAAACGAGGAAAAAATAAGTGACCCCATACACCTATTCACCACTATTAACCGACTTATATCAACTTACCATGGCTTATGGCTACTGGCGGCTTAGTATGCATGAACAAGAAGCTGCTTTTCATCTTTTATTCCGAAAAAATCCCTTTAAGGGCAATTATGCCATCAGCTGTGGATTAGGCAGTATTGTTGATTATCTTAACCATTGGCGCTTTAAATCAGACGATTTGAATTATTTAGCCACACTCAAAAATCCTCATCATGAGAAATTATTTCCCAATGATTTTCTTGATTATTTAGCAGAATTAACTTTCACTTGCAGCATTGATGCGATACCGGAAGGCACCATCGTATTTCCTCATGAGCCATTATTACGTATACAAGGACCTTTATTACAATGTCAATTGCTGGAGTCTCCTTTGCTTAATATTATTAATTTTCAAACACTAATCGCCACTAAAGCATCACGAGTTTGTCGTGCTGCAGGTAATGATCCGGTCATTGAATTTGGTATGCGGCGTGCCCAAGGACCTGATGGCGCCTTATCAGCGAGCCGTGCTTCCTATATTGGCGGTTGTACGGCTACCTCAAACGCGCTGGCGGGAAAAATGTTTGATATCCCGCTGCGCGGTACACATGCGCATAGCTGGGTCACGGCTTTTGCCAGTGAATTAGAGGCATTTGAGTCTTATGCAAAAGTAATGCCATACAATGGTGTGTTACTTGTCGATACTTACAACACCGTTGATGGCGTGAAAAATGCCATCAAAATTGGTAAAAAATTACGAAAACATGGCGCAGATTTACTAGGAATTCGTCTTGATTCAGGTGACATGGCTGATTTAAGTATCAAAGCACGGGTATTGTTAGATGAGGCTGGATTTGCAGAAACTGGCATTTTAGCAAGTAATTCATTAGATGAATATGTGATCACCAATCTAAAAGGAAAAGGCGCAAAAATTTCTTCTTGGGGTGTAGGCACTAATCTTGCAACAGCCTACGATCATCCTGCTTTAGATGGTGTTTATAAACTCGCTGCGCTGCGCGACAAACAAGGTCGCTGGCAATACAAATTAAAACTATCCGAAGAGCCAATTAAAACCTCCAATCCCGGCAGGCATCAAGTAAGACGTTATTTTTGCAATGAACAATACGTCACAGACATTATCTACGATGCATCTTTAGGCATTTCTGACACCCCCGAAACTGTTTTGCTAGATCCATCTTTGCAGCACGTGCGTTTAGATGATTATGATGCTTTTATCGATTTGCTCGAACCACTTTTTCATCATGGTGAATTAGTTCAAGAACATCGTTCGATTCATCAAATTCGCAAAGATGCTGTTAGCAATGTATTAGATTTTTATCAAATGCATGGTGACAAAAATTATCCTGTTGGATTAGAAAAAAAATTATTCGAATTGAAACAGCAATTAATTGATGAATTAAGAAAGCCGGTGAAGAAAGGGTGACTGTCACCACCGCGTAAAGTGTCATTGTCATTCCCGCGCAAGCGGGAATCTATTTGATGGATCCCCGCTTTCGCGGGGATGACGTGTAAATTCGCGGGGATTAGTGTGTAAATTCGCGAGGATTAGTGTGTAAATTCGCGGGGATTAGCGCGTATAAAACAAAATTACCCAACAACCATCGCATTCTCGCGCAAATGGATAGGATTAATTGTGCCAATCACGACGCTAGCGACACCGGGTTCATTCAATACAAATTGCAAAGCAGTTTTCACTGGATCAACCGTTGCTAATGTTTGCAAATGACCGCTTGCAAATGCTTTTTTAATTAAAATTCCTTTATTTTTTTGTTTAGCTAATTCAATGACTGGGCGTTCATCCACATAACCCATATGAAATGAAATCATCGCCAAATCAGCTTGTTGAATTGTTAGCAATCCACCTTCTATTGTTTTGCTCGACATACCAAATGCACGAATTTTTCCTTGTTGTTTTAATGAAAGCAACGTGTCGAATACACCATCTTGTTCAATAATTTTTTTATCATCACCATTTGAATGCACTAGCACAATATCAAGATAATCTGTTTTTAAGCGCCGCAAACTTCGTTCCACACTCTGATGTATGGCGCCAGAAGAAAAATCATAAAAAGATTTTTCTTCTACAAATTCTTCGCCGACTTTCGTTGAAATAATCCATTGCTCGCGTGATCCTGCTAACAATTTTCCTAAACGTTCTTCGCTATTTCCATAAGCTGGTGCTGTGTCTAATAAATTAATTCCTAAACTTTTTGCTTCAGCTAATAAATTCTTTAATTCATTATCAGTTGGCAATGAAAACGCGTGAGGATATTTCACGCCTTGATTACGGCCAAATTTCACCGTACCAAGACCAATCGCACTGACATGAATATTTGTTTGACCTAACTTCCGGATTTGCAAAATGCTGTCTCCCATATTGGTTTCGCAAGCGGCGGCATGGGCCAAGATCGCAATTCTCGTGTATCAAATAATTGTGGTTTCAAACTAATTTTCTCAATGTGCTGCATAATTTCTGCCGCTAATTTTGGTGCGAGTGCTAATTTAGTTGGCCACGCAATTGTGATATTACCAATATTTTTCGTGTACGATGTATCAGGTTTTAACCCGTTTTTTTGTAGTGGTTCAGCACGGTCAATGATAAATGTTGCGTATTCCGCGCCAGCAAAATCTAACCAAGGAAATAATGCATTGAGTTCATTTTTTGTGGCGTGAATTTGTGCTTGGCTATCACGTCCCACACCATCTTCAGCTAATTGCCCGCCCAAATACCAAACATAACTTCCATCTTGCATATGATGTGTTGTGATCGTAATTCGTGGTCTTGCACCAATCCCAAGACAATGTGCATATAAATCATGTTTAAAAGGTGTTTTCACTAACACCATGTGTAACGGACGGCGTTGCATCGCCACTTCTTTTTGTTTTAATTTTTTAATCACCACTTCGTTACCAACACCTGCAGTAAACACAAAATGCTGCCCAGAAATGTCGACTGATTTTCCTGACATATAAACGGTTGCTGACATTAATTGACCCCGATCATCGAAATGCAATCCGTCTTCACACAAAGGCTCGATGCGATACACAGCATCTTGATTAGTTTTAACTAATTCACGCACGAGCGCAGGTACATCAATCACAATTTCATCTAAAGAAAATATTTCGCCTTTAAAATTTGGATGTTGAAAAGCAGTGGGATAGGCTTGTTTAGTTAGCGTTTCAACTTTGCTTGTTAACGTAGCACTAGCTAATAAGCCCGCAAATTTCGATGCAAATTTACTGGGCGACCAAAGATAATGATGTGAAGAAAGCACTGGCACATCAGATAAATCAATTTCACCTTTTCCTGCTAAACATTGACGCCATAATCTTGGCATATCAGCAAGAACAAGCGATTCTTTTGTTAATATTCCTTCGAATGCATATTTCATTCCGCCATGAATAATGCCTTGTGCTTTATGCGTTTGACCGCCGCCTAATGAGCCAGAATCAAACAAAATCGCTGAAAATCCGCTTTG
>CAZKUQ010000122.1:0-5872 GCA_964555965.1 uncultured Coxiellaceae bacterium | reverse complement strand
TTCATGCTGTTCTTCTAAACCGCGTATTCCCATTTGTTACCTCATTATCGATCTCGCTGATCACGTTTCATCAGGACGATACACGACTTCCCTTAATGCTAATTCAAGTGCTTTTGTTGCCTCTTCCACCATCGGTACAACCAGCTTACGCCCTGCTTCTTTTTCCGCTGCCCAGTGAGCAAATGGGCCTGCTACTTCTACAAATGGCGTTTGTCTTCCCACCGTATTCAACATATACCATAATCTTCGATCAATCGGTTTTAGCCATAAAAAATCTGCTGATGCTTGCACGCCATCTTCACGCGCGCCTTCTAACATTGCTGCCATGACAGTCAATACGTAGGCATGTGATGAAATAATTTCTTGAACTAATTTTGTTTTTTCATGTTTTTTTAATAGCTCATTCACACCTGAATAATTTAAGCCTGATCTACAACTTGCACTGAGCTGCGCCAACATATCAGCAGCAACTTTACTATCTGCATTAATTCGTGCTGCAAAGACTGCGAATAATGCGCGCGCATAAGGTGTCAATTTATCAGTACCTTTCCACAATTGCCCTAACTGCAAAGCAAAAATTCGATTTGCTTCGCCGCGTTTTAAAATCACTTCAATCTTATCCCACTCTTTTCGACTCATTCCTTCCCGGCGTGTGGGTCGCACCTCTTCTAATAATTTATATCGTTTACAAAATTGCATTGGCTGTAATGCCATTGCCCATGGACCTTTATCAATATCAGTCTTAAGTAAATCTAGATCAACAACAGGCGTAATTTGCGGCCAATTCCCTACTTCAAGTTTTGCTAATTCTTTCATCTTGTAGGTACGCTTAAAAATACGTACTGAATTACTAGAATAAACTAAAACGGCAAGTACAAATAACAACAAGACAAAAGGATAACGTAATGTTTCGCCTACGCTATTTCCAATATGAATTAAATCGGTATATTGAATTTTAGATGGATTAGCAAGAGCAGTTAGAATAAGGTTACGAATTGGTTCGAAATGATTGTTACTAACTGCATTCAAAAGGTTGACTTCGACCAGCTTTAGCATTAAAAAACCAGTCACAATATAAGTTTTAAAGGTATACCAAATGCCGCCAACAGCAGCAAAAATAGCTGCGACACCCCACAATATCGCACTTGAATTATCTTGTTGACTTTGTTGTTGCGGTGCAGCCATGAACTAGCCCTCTTTCTCAAACCGCTGTCGAAACTAAGCCTATCATGCAGGAAAGAAAATATTGCCGTCCCAGCATAAACATTATTTGTCATCCCAGCTTTCGCTGAGATGACATTCAACATATTAATTTAATTATAGTTGATATCTTATGGGATAAGTTGGCTTAAGAATTAAAATTCCTCTTCCTGTTTTTGTTGTTTTTCCTTAATTTCATCCAAAGTTTTACAATCGATACATAATGTTGCAGTGGGTCGTGCCTCTAAACGTCGCAATCCAATTTCAACACCGCAAACTTCACAGTAGCCATAATCCTTTTCACGAATTAATTCCAACGATTCTTCGATTTTTTTTAATAACTTACGTTCACGATCACGAGTTCGCAACTCCAATCGAAAATCTTCTTCTTGGCTTGCTCGATCATTTGGATCGGGATAATTAATTGCTTCTTCCTTCATGTGGGTTACAATTTTATCGCCACCCTCAAGAATTCGCTGGCGCAACGCCATCAAAATTTTAGTGAAGTGATCTTGCATTTTAGAGCTCATGTATTTTTCAGTCTTTTTCAACTTATAAGGATGAATGCCTAAGACTTCCAAACTAGGTTCTAAAATATCTTTTTCTTTAGTTGCCATGATTGCTATCTCCTACCCTGAGATTAATTGTAGTCCAAATTTGACACCTATACCAAAAAAAGCCCCTCACCGCCAAATAATTTTTTAATCAATCGCATACTGACCAACTGAAACTCGTTCATGTCCAGCTAAGTCTTTTAATGTATATACATTGTTAAACCCAGCTTTTTTGAATATTTCTCTGACAGACTCTCCTTGTAAAAATCCGTGTTCAATCAATAAAAAACCGCCTGATTTTAAATAAGTTGGCGCAGTTTCACAAATTTCATCTATTGCCGCTAGTCCGTTCCTGTCAGCAACTAGCGCTAAGCGTGGTTCAAACAATAAATCATCTGCATAGGATTCCCATTCTGTTTCAGCAATATAAGGCGGATTACTAACAATGACATCAAATTTTTCTGTAGGAAGTGCATCACACCAACTTCCTTGATAAAACGAAACATGATGAAGCAACAATTGCTGCGCGTTTTTTTTAGCAATTTGTAAAGCATTTTTACTAATATCAGTTGCAACAATTTTCCATGCTGGACATTCTGATGCGAATGCAAGTGCAATCGCACCACTGCCAGTGCCAAGATCTGCTAGGTTAAGATTGCGATGAGGAAATAGTTGCAATACTGTTTCAACCAGCAATTCTGTATCAGCTCGCGGTATTAATACATCAGGTGAAACATCAAGCGGCAATGACCAAAATTCTCGTTGTCCAACAATGTAAGCGATTGGTTCGCGTTGATGGCGTCGCTCAAGATAATTAACAAAAAGATGGATATTTTCTTCTGCTATCATCTCATCGATGTGTGCGTGCAAAAAACTACGTGGTTGATTTAATGTATGAGCTAACAAAATCTCCGCATCTAATAACGGTGTTGCAGAAACTGTCGATAAAATTTCTTGCGCATTATATAAAAGTTGTTTAATCGAGATTGATTTCATCATGAAATTATGCGCCTAGTGATGCGATCAAATCAGCATTATATTCTTGCGCTAATGCATCAATCACCGGCCCCAAATCACCTTCCATAATGGCTAACAATTGATACAAGGTGAGATTAATTCGATGATCGGTTAATCGACCTTGCGGAAAATTATAAGTACGAATTCGTTCCGATCGATCACCTGTACCAACTAAATTTCTGCGTGTTTCTGCTTGCTGCTTTTGTTGTTTCTCTTGCTCCGCCGCCAAAATTCTTGCCTTTAAAAGTGACATCGCACGTGCACGATTTTTATGTTGCGAACGCTCATCTTGACATTCCACTACTGTTCCAGTTGGAAGATGTGTAATACGAATAGCAGAATCAGTTTTTTGCACATGTTGACCTCCCGCACCTGAAGCACGAAATGTATCAATGCGTAAATCAACAGGATTAATATCAATGCTGTCGATTTCTTCTAACTCTGGCAGCACTGCAACCGTACATGTCGATGTATGAATTCGACCTTGCGCTTCTGTTGCTGGTACACGTTGCACACGATGCACGCCTGATTCAAATTTAAATCGAGAATAAGCACCTTGTCCGATCACACGCAAAATCACTTCTTTATAACCACCATGCTCGCCATGGCTTTCGCTGATGATTTCAATTTTATATCGTTGCGACTCCGCATATCGCATGTACATGCGGCATAAATCACCAGCAAAAATAGCTGCTTCATCACCACCCGTTCCTGCGCGAATCTCAAGAAAAATATTATTATCATCATGCGGGTCTTTTGGTAACAGAAAAATTAATAATTCATTTTCAACAGCAGCAATATCATCTTCGACTTGTTTAATTTCTTGTTTAGCAAGCTGCTGCATTTCTGCATCATCTTCTTCTAATAGTAATTTAGCTTCTTCAAGATGTTTGAGATAATGTTGATAGCGTGCAAACATATCAACAGCGGGTTGTAATTGAGAATATTCTTTCGATAAATCACGATAGCGATTCATGTCATCCATGATTTTTGGATCTGACAATAATTGTTTTAATTCTTCGTGGCGATCAGTAATGTTTTTTAACTTCGTTAAGATAGCTGGTTTCATGATATTTTCGTTTCTGGATCAGGTAACGCAAATAATTCCCTTGCAAATCGCAGCAATTCAAATCTTCCTTCTGCGCCTGCCTGGCGTAATTGCACACTTGGTGTGTGGAGTAATTTATTTGTAAAAGCATAAGCAAATGCATCTAATACTTGATCTGCATCGGCACCTTGCTGTAATCGTTCTTTGGCACGCTTTAGTTCAATACGACATAATTGTTCTATCTGCCCGCGGTATTCTCGAATGGCATGTGAGACATGATCAATCGAATTCATTTCGACAAAAAATTCCTTGCATTTTTTTGCAATCATTTCACGTGCTTTTTCTGCTGCGTGTTCTCGACCCAAACGATTTGCTTCGATAATATTTTTTAAATCATCAACACAATAAAGATGAACATCTTCTAATTCGGAAACCGAAGGATCAATATCACGTGGCACTGCCATATCAATCATCAACAATGTTTTGCCGTGACGCGATTGCATTACCTCTGCAACCATTTCTTTGGTAACAATAGGAATCACACTTGCAGTAGCAGAAAAAACAATATCCGCATCAAGCAGCACATCGTTTATTTTATCTAATCCATGCACATTACCGCCCCATTCATCAATTAACTTTTCTGCTTTTTCAATCGAACGATTCACTAATGTAATTGGTTTGGCAAGATGCGCATTCAGATAACGCATAATAATTTCAGTGGTTTCACCCGCACCAATCAACACCACATTCGCATTAGTAAAATGAGGTAATTGATGTTTAGCAAAATGAACAGCAGCCGATGCAACAGAAACAGGACATGCACCGATCGCAGTCACTGTACGAATTTCTTTTGCCACTGAAAAAACTTGTTGGAATAAACGATGAAATAAACTGCCAACTGCATTCACTGTGCAACTTTCAGAAAAGGCTTCTTTCATTTGTCCAAGAATTTGTGGTTCGCCTAAGATCATTGAATCTAAACCACAAGCTACTTCCATCATATGTGAAATCGCTGCTTCATCACGATAAACATAAATTGCCGATTCTATTTCAGTACGCGGCAAAGATGTTTGTGCACAAAACCAATCGCGTGCTGCTTCAATTTCTTCTGTTGAACAATATAATTCTGAACGATTACACGTGGAAAGTAATACTGCTTCTTCTACATATCCGCGTGATAAAATATCTTGCAAATAAAGCGCTAACTTTTCTGTTGCAAAATAAACTTTTTCCCGCAGCGTAATCGATGCGGTTTTATGATTTAAACCGATGACATATATCGACATGAATGATGTTGCCAAGTTATAGTAATTTGGGCATATTTTATGCTTAAACCCCAACAAAAAACAAAGGATATTATGTGAATCGTATAATTTGGATTAGCTTACTCACTTTTTTAGTCACGTCTTGTACAACAATGAGTCCTCAACAACCGCCAATGAATATCTCTTGGCAAAATCGAATGACCACATTACAACAATTACAAAGCTGGCAAATTTACGGCAAAATCGCTGTACAAACCACAGAAGAAAGCGGCAGCGCAACCGTTGATTGGCAGCAAAATCAACAAGTTTATTTAATTACACTTTCTGGGCCACTCGGTGCAACTGGATTAAAACTGCAAGGACAACCTGGCTCTGTCACCCTGGAAACCGCGAATGGCAAAATTTTTCATGCAGCAAGTCCTGAACAATTATTAGCAGAACAATGGGGATTTAATTTACCGGTTTCGTATCTTAAATTTTGGGTGCGCGGGTTGCCGGTTCCTTCTCTCCCGCATCAAAGTCAATTCGATGCGTATCACCGTTTAACTGATTTAACTCAACAAGGTTGGCACATTCAATATTTGAGTTATACCAATCTTGGTCAAATTGACTTACCAGAAAGAATTTCTGTTACATCATCGTTGTTGAAAGCAAAAATGATTATTTACAATTGGAAAATATGATAATAAATGATGTCATTCCCGCGAAAGCGGGAATCTGCGAATATTGACAGAGATCCCCGCTTGCGCGGGGATGACAACTACGCGAGGATGATGGCAATACGCGAA
>CAZKUQ010000121.1:0-5914 GCA_964555965.1 uncultured Coxiellaceae bacterium | reverse complement strand
GAGGGTTTTGCTACGCAAAACCACCTCAGCACGAACAGAAAATCCTCACGATGCTATCCCAGCGCTTCATTTTATTTCCATTATTTTTGCTTGAGATTACTCTGCATAAGTGATGCAATCATTTTAAAATCCTATAATAATTCAAATATATATAGCACTATCTCATTATAACTAAAATGCGATATCATTAATCCTACGATAATAGGATTAATGCTCACAATTCTTTGCAACCCCCCATATATCCTACTATAATAGGATTATAGGTGAAATTGACATAATTTCGCTCAATAAAGCTAGGATACTAGGATTTATGAAGAAACTGACAAAATTGAAAAACCCATCTCTGGAGCAAGCACTCACACCCTCATTGCTAGGTCAGGCAATTAAAGCAAGGCGTACACAAAGTGGTTTACGCCTGGAAGATGCCGCAGCACTTTGTGGTGTAGCAAAGCAAACTTTTATGAAAATAGAACATGGACACCCTACCAGTCAGTTGCAAAGTATATTGCAGATATGTTCAGCACTGGGAATAAAAATTTATATTGCACCATGGCGTAATGATGAAGAGGCAACAGATGACTGGGAATAATAGTGAATTAAATGTTTATTCAGGCGCAGCTATCATTGCGCGTTTAACGCTGAAGATCGATCAAATATTTTTGCAATACACTCAGGATTGGCAACAATCTGGTTTTGCAATCTCTCCACATTTACCCTTATTGGGTGAAATCCCGACAGCAAACGTACAATGGTATTTACGTAATCTGCTTCCAGAAGAAGAAGTACTAGAAACATTACTGACAAATTTACGATTAAGTAAAGGGAATACATTTGGAATTATTCGCGCTTTAGGAGCAGATGCGTCCGGTTCATTTTTATTCTTACCTTCAGACCAACAACTACCAAACTCATCTTCTTTCAGAAACATCCCTCCTGCTGAAATCGAGAAGCGATTAGATACACGAGATGAATATAGTTTAATTTTCTGGGATGGGAAACCACGCCTTTCAATGGCAGGAGTACAAGATAAAATAAATGTCGTCATTAACTCAGAAAGTAAGATGGGATTTGGCGAAGGGAAATTGATTTCAACTCATATATTGAAATTCGAAAAGCAAAAATTTTCGCATTTAGTAATTAACGAATACATAACCATGCAACTTGCCAAGCTGTGTGGATTAAAAGTTGCCAATGTTGAGTTAATGCGTTTCGGAAAATATCCAACATTATTAGTTGAGCGTTTTGATAGAAAATTAACAGCATCAGATAAAGTCATGCGCAGACATGTCATTGATGGTTGTCAAGCATTGAACTTACCTCCTGAATATAAATATGAAAGAAATTTTGGTAGCGGTCGAGATGTAGCACATATTCGTGACGGCGCAAGCCTTGTTAAATTATTTGATTTTGCAAATCAATGCACGAATCCAGCGGAAACTAAAAGTAAAATGCTCGATTGGGTATTATTTAATTTATTAACTTATAATTACGATGCCCATGGTAAAAACATCAGCTTCTTTATGGGAAAGAATGGTATATCGTTAACTCCATTCTATGATTTGGTCAATATCAAAATGTACCCGCAATTTGAGAATGAAATGGCAATGGCTCTTGGCGATGAGTTTGATGGCGACACTATTAAGGCATACCAACTTGCTGACTTTGTAAATAGTTGTCAGTTGTCGCGCTCATATCTTGTAAAACAATTAAAATATATGACATCTACATTGTTATCCGCATTTGGTAAACTTAATATTTTAAATATTGCCCATAATGATGAAGAAAAGCATTATCTTGAGCGATACCAGCAGATGATACAGAAACGCTGTGAATATTTTCTTGAACAAGCAGATGAAATTATGTCTGTAAAGTTATAAGCAAATTAGGACATGGATTGATCAAGTTATTGATACATGTTAATATCCCCCGCTTTATTTTAATGAGAAACAATACAAAGCATATGTTCAAATTAGATATAGAATCACTAGAACAGATTTGTGGAAATAGCAAAGAAGTCATCATATTTGGTTTGAATTATAAGCACAATGAAGAAATTGGATGTTCTATATCTCAAGCCGGGATAGGCATTCGAACATTTAAATACGATATATTACCATTTAAAAGAATTAACTATGAATATGATTCAAGTAAAGGTTTAAAACGGATATGTAAAAATGCTATTACAAGTTTAGTTTTTGAAAATTATAAACGAGTTAAGGAAAACCAGCCTATTATCCCATTGCTTTTTTGTATAGCGTATGAAAACGAAGACAAACTAATAACATTAGATAGCGAAAAAGCCGCCACCTCTCATTCAAATTTAATGGATAATGTTTCTGATGCAGAAATACGTAGAATCTACAAAACTATATCCGAAATGAATCCCGAAATAATCAATATTGCATTATTGACATTTAAATTTATACAGCAAGTAAAAGTTGATGATAATTTTTATAAATTGGCGGGTAAATTTTTTCTAGAGGAGAAGAAAAATGAATGATAAAAATAAGCTCGGCTTGCCGTTTGAATATCAACAAATGCCAGAATATTTTGATGCGCATAATGTAAGTAAGGAAACGGAAGCCAAAAATGCTTTCATTGAGAAACTACTGAAAGAACAGCGAGTTAAAAATGTGCTTGATATGACCTGCGGTACAGGCTCGCAAGTTTTTTATCTGGCTGAGCGTGGATATGATGCGGTCGGTAGTGATTTTAGCCCTGCTCTCATAGAAATAGCGCGAGTGAAAGCTGAGAAGCTAGGAAAAAATATCACCTTTATAGACGGTGATGTGCGAGAACTGCGTGTTGGAAAATTTGACGCTGTTATTACGATTTTTAATGCTATCGGTCATCTTACTAAAGCAGATTTTGAAAAAGCTTTGCAAAACATCCATGCTAACCTGGAAGATCGCGGTATTTATATTTTTGATATTTTTAATTTGCAGGCGATTACCGATGATATTATCGATAATTTTGCGATGGATATTGAAAGCGTTGTCAATGGCGTCAAAATCCGCAATGTTCAACATTCAGAAATTGACAGAAAGAACGGGCTCCTTACTTCTCATGACCACTATACGATTTTCAAAGATGGGGGCAAACCTGAAATACACACCAATACTTTTAGCCTGCAAATTTATACTGCTGAAGAATTGCAGGCAATGCTTGCAAAAAATGGATTTGAAACCATCCATCAATATGATATGGATGGGAATGATTTTATAGCGGATAAAAGCCTAAATATTCTGACCGTAGCAAGGAAGATAAATGCGTGATAAACGTCAAGCTTTTTCACTGCGCACAAGCTAATCTTATTGATTATGAATTAAGCCGCATTTTGAATATCAACTTTTAATTTCAATCCGTCACGATTGACTAAATCCTGCAAACATAATCTAACAAATTGTTGCGGAGACCTATTGTATATGATGATTATCATTCATGATTCATTCCTTGAATGAGATAACACATTTGTTATCATCCGTCTTGCCAAAGCTGCTAAAACAGGGTTTGAATGTTTGTAATAAGGCAACATAATCAAAGCAATTGATAGCGCCCAACCACGGCCTCGCTCCCAGGTGTCATCATCAATATTTTCTAAATTCTCTCTGAAAATTTTTCTTGAATGTGAATTTAACAAGCTCCATGCAATAATCAAATCACAAGCAGGATCGCCCATACCAACATCAGAAAAATCGATCACCGCATTTAATCGATGATCTTGAATTAAAATATTTCCTGGTAAAAAATCGCCGTGTACCCATACTGGATCTTTATTCCATGCTGGCATAGTTGATAATTGTTCCCATAAGGATGTAACTGCTTTAACATCAATTTCATCTATTAATTCACTGATTGCTTTTCTAGTTTCTTCATCTTGTTTTTTTAATGAAACACCACGCCTGGAATGTGGGCCATGTGGTAACTGAATTTTATGTAAATCATTTAAAAATTCTGCTAGTTCTTTTGCAAGTGATCCATATTCATTATCCTTTTCAAAGTCAGGATTACACCCTTCATTCCATTTAACAACCAGCCAAGGCCACGGATAGGATTGATTAGAATGACCGATAAATACAGGTTCAGAAATTGGAATTTTCAAAAATCTAGCAATTTTAGGTAACCATTCATATTCTTTGTTTAAACTTTTATTAATACTACCTGGCTCCCATTCAATTCTTGGTAAACGAACCACATATGGATTACCCAAACGAAATAATGCATTGTCTGTGCCACTGGATGCGATTGTTTGCAAAGGCAAATGGGCCCACTGTGGACATTGGCTTTCAATCAGTGAATGAACAAGATGTTCCTTAATTTCAAGCTCATTTTCATGCATTTTTGTCATGCTTCACCAAATTCATTATCTACACATTTTATTTAGTTTTTGTTCTGGCAACGAATCATAAAGTTTCATTACCACATCAGGATTTTCAAGTCCTTTGGAGAATCAAACTCTATTCAATATAATTGATTGGATATTCTTTTAATACGTAATGAGTACTTCTTCCACCTTCAGCGCTCCTTACCAAGATATTATTTTCGATCAGTTGATGAATATCACGCGCAGCAGTATCTTGAGAACATTTTGTCATTTTGGCCCACTTGCTTGATGTTAGCTTACCCTTAAAACCATCAAATAAAATATTTAGCATTATAATTTGACGTTGATTAAAAGATTTTGCAGTATGTTGTTTCCAAAATGCTGACTTATTTAAAACATTCTTTAAAATTATTTCAGATTGATTGATCGCTCTATGTAGACAACCTAAAAACCATTCTAGCCATGGTGTGATATCTAAATTTTTTTTCTGCGTTGATTCTAATATTTCATAATATTTTTTACGTTCATTTTTAATCTGTGTTGACATACTGTAATATCTATTATTTTGATTATCACTACGTGCTAAAACCATATCTGCAATTGCCCTTGCAATACGGCCATTCCCATCTTCAAAAGGATGAAGCGTGACAAACCATAAATGCGCAATGCCTGCTTTGATAAGCAAATCAAATTTAGGTCTTGCATTAAACCATGTTAGAAATATTTGTAATTCGGATAGGAGTTTACTTGCTGGGGGCGCTTGAAAATGAATTTTCTCACGACCATATCCACCAGAAACAACCTGCATAGGCCCTTCACCATCAGTCCGAAAATATCCAGGATTGATAATTTGCATACCACTAAAACTTTTCGGAAATAGCGCAGCATGCCAGCCACATAAACGCTCTTTAGTTAATGGTTTATCCCAATGACGGGTTGCATCTAAATGCATTTCAACAACGCCATCGATTGATCGATCATATTTTATTTGACCCGCTATTTTTATACCCAACTGTTTTGCAATTGATGAACGAACCTCATCAGCATCAAGATGTTCACCTTCAATTTCACTGGTTTTGATAATATTACTTGTTAATGTTTGAAGAACCGCTTCATCTTGTAATGCAAAACCAAGCTCGCCCATTTTCCCCAACAATAACCCTTGATTAAACTTAACGGTCGATAATAATTCACCGATGCGCTGTGTATCCCAGGTAAAATTTGGCCATTCAGGTCTCTCATAAATATACATAGCATATTATCCGCATATAATAATGAGATTATATATGCTATTCTCCGCACATGCAAACATTGCGGAGTATATATCTATTATTCTCCGCATGAGAATAGATAACTTATTAAATTAGGAATTATTTTCAAGCGCCCCCATGAGGAATTTGTTATATATTGGTTTTAACCCAATTCACTTAGTTCTACGGTTTTGCCATTGCTAAATTAGTCGCAAGGTATTGATTTATATATAAACGCGAATTCTGGTTAAGCAATTAAGCAAGACTGTTGTCATGCCAGCCGCACGTTTTTTGCGCGAGGTGGCATCCAGAGATCTAAAATAATGCCGAAATTAACCAA
>CAZKUQ010000120.1:0-5933 GCA_964555965.1 uncultured Coxiellaceae bacterium | reverse complement strand
TGATTCAACGAAGAGCTTATGGATTTCGGAACTTTGAAAACTATCGGCTTAGAGTACTGTGTTCGTAAATGGTGTGCCCCCTGAAATGGGAAAGACCCAAAGACCCTTGATTCCGCAATGGCCAGAGGCGGAATCGAACCGTCGACACGAGGATTTTCAGTCCTCTGCTCTACCAACTGAGCTATCTGGCCATCTTTAGAAGATGCTTATTAAACCGATTGATGGCAGATGAGTCAAGCGAAAATATAATAGAACATAAAAAAATTCACGAATGATCTTGTGTAACCTATAATCACTGCAAAATTGGGCTCATAGTTGTGTGTCATCCCCGTGAAAACGGGGATCTTTAAAAATAATTGATAGAGATCCCCGCTTGCGCGAGGATGATGAGCTTAAATAAAGCCGCAAAATCAAAAAGGAGAGAATAACGTGGAAACATTACAATTTTCAGTAAAAGATCAGATCGCCACCCTGACTTTTAATCGCCCAGAAGCAATGAATTCATTTAATCAAGCGATGGCGCATGAATTAAAAAATATCACACAGCAAATTAAACAAGACAACAATATTCGAGCAGTGATTTTAAATGGCGCGGGCAAATTATTTATGGCTGGCGGTGACCTTAAATTTTTTTATGACTCACTCGACACCATGCCAAAAGGTGTATTGGATTTAGTACGCGCGTTAAATACATCTATCCTTAATTTAACGACGATGCCAAAACCAGTGATCGCAAGTGTTCATGGTTCTGTTGCTGGTGCTGGTATGAGTTTGATGATGGCGTGCGATTTGGTGATGGTTGCTAACGATACTAAATTTACGCTTGCTTATAGTGGCATTGGTGTGAGCCCTGATGGCGGTGCAACTTATCATTTACCGCGATTAGTGGGACGTAAAAAAGCAATGGAGTGGTTGTTATTATCGAATGTATTTGATGCGCAAACTGCATTGCATTATGGGCTCATCAATTGGGTGGTGCCTGCAGAAAAATTAACTGAAGAAACAGAAAAATTAGCGAAAAAATTAGCACATGGTCCGACAAAAACGTATGCACATATTAAGCGTCTCATTAATTCTACTTCTGATATGAACTTGGAAACTCAATTGGAAGAAGAAGGTTTTGCATTTGAATTTTGCACGACGACAGAAGATTTTAAGTCTGGTGTGACAGGGTTTTTGCAGAAGAAAATTCCGGAATTTGTTGGAAAGTGATTGCCTCCTTTTCCGGGCGAGAGGGTTACTTCTCAACAAATCCAGGTGGTTTTTCGCTACCCGAACCAAATAAAAATTTTTCCATTTCTTGCAGTAAAAACGCACGAGATTTTGGATCGATCATGCTTAATCGATATTCATTAATCAGCATAGTTTGATGTTTAAGCCAAAGTTGCCATGCTTCTTGCGAAATATTTTCATAAATGCGTTTGCCAAGTTCACCTGGTAATGGCGGTGTGGCGAGTCCGTGAGCTTGCTTGTTGAGTTTTTGGCATTGAATGAGACGCGTCATAAATCCTCTGCAAAATTGTTTGGATTGGCTTAGGCAAACCAATTGATTGGGGTTTGGCGAGGTTATACCAAATTTGTTCGCTTGCTTCCATGATTTTTGCCGAAGAAAAATGCGCTTCGATTAATATGGGATGAATTTCTAAGTGATAATGACTAAACGTATGACGAAATGGCGCAAGCGTTTGCATAGTAAAATTGGTTAATTTAAATTGCTGAAAACTAGCTAACTGAATCGATTTTTTATCCGGTTCACCAGCGATTTCCGGCAATGACCAGAGGCCTCCCCAAATGCCTTGCGCTGGTTTTTTTTGCAGAAAAATCTGCGAATTTTTTTTAAAAATAAGGAAGGTTGCCGTACGAGTCGGAATAGTTTTTGATGCTTTTTTTGTTGGTAAAATATGTGTTAATTGTTGTGAAAAAGCCGTGCAATTTTGTTGAAACGGACATGTTTGACAGCGAGGTTTTGAACGTGTACACAACGTTGCACCAAGGTCCATGATGGCTTGTGTGTAATCATCAACACGATTTTTTGGCGTGAATTTCACCGCGATTTCCCATAATTTTTCTTCGGTATTTTTATCATTAATGGGCTCAAGAATACCATGCAAACGACTTAAAACACGCTTTACATTACCATCTAAAATCGTGGCTGGTTGTTGAAAAGCAATTGCTAAAATGGCACCGGCAGTTGATTGACCAATGCCTGGTAATTGCATTAAATCAGTCAAATTATCGGGAAAATGCCCCTCATATGTTTCAACAACATATTTTGCAGCGCGATGCAAATTGCGTGCACGGCTGTAATAACCAAGGCCTGCCCAAAGATGTAAGACTTCATCTTCATGTGCGGTTGCTAATGCAAAAATATCTGGAAACCGCTGCATAAATTTTTCGAAATAAGGAATAACGGTTGCCACTTGTGTTTGTTGCAACATGATTTCGGATATCCAAACGCGATACGGTGTTTTATTGATTTGCCAAGGAAGTGATTTTCGTCCGTGCGCATCAAACCAAGTTAATAATTTTTTTTGGAAAGTACGCGCAGCAATCATGATAAACGACATTTACCATTGTCACAGTGATGATGGATAATTTCATAAATGAGAGTTGCTGCTAATTTTGCAGTGCGATGATCGATGTCATAACGCGGTACATGTTCCGCGATATCATAACTTACCATTTTCCCAGAGGCTGCTAATTGACGCAGCAGTGGAATGAGATGCCATGGATATAAACCAAGTGGTTGAATGGTGCTGACACCTGGTGCAAAAGCAGGCGAGAAAACATCGAGTGACAAACTCGCATAAACCATATCATTTTCGTCAATAATGCGATCAACAAAATCGATACATTTATCTTGCAAGCCTTGATGCAACTCATCAGCTAGAATAAATTTAGTATTTAACTGTTTGGCGATATCAAATGATTGTCGAATGTTGCCTGCATGCTGAATGCCGATACAATTATAATCAAAATGTCGTTTTGATTCGCGATGTGCTTCAGCAATTTGATAAAACGTGGTGGTTGCACTACTGCGATGACTGGGTTGCAGTGGATGTAAATCAAAATGTGCATCAAAATTAATAATGCCTAATTTTTTTTGCGAAGAATAATGTTTCGCAATGCCTTGATAATGTCCCCATGACACTTCATGACCGCCGCCAATTACAATTGGATGAATATGTTTTTCGAGCAGCATGGCAACAATTTCGCCAAGTGTTGCTTGACTTGCTTCTAAATCATGATCATTACAAATCACATTGCCTGCATCGTAGATATGAATATTCGCGATTTGCAATGGCAATTTAGCTAAGCGTTGACGTATGGCTGTTGGGCCTTCAAAAGCGCCAGTGCGGCCAAGATCGCGTTGCACACCTTCATCGCACTTAAATCCAAGAATGGCAAAAGCAAGTTGATCAGTGCGCTGTGGCGGTTGGGTGAGTAAATTTAATAATTGTATATGCTGAAAAAAACAAGAATCAGCTGGAATGTCTGCCCGCCCGTGCCAGATAATCGGATCAGGCGGTAGATAACGTGATTCCCAATTCATTCTATTCGTTAACCTTCTAGTACCGGGACACGAGTGCCGGTTTTTTGCAGATAATCTTCAACGCTCATTACCGTGGCATATGTGGGCTGCAGTGCAGCAAGAAACGCATAGTGCACTTGTTGCGCATTGATGATGCTGTGATTAAATTCTAGCTGCCTAGCGGCGCATGCATCATGTAATACGGTGCAAGTAAAGCCCAAATCATGTGCGGCACGAACCGTTGCATCAACAGTCATATGCGTCATCATGCCGCAAATGAGAAGATGATTGATCTGATTTTTGATGAGGTGATTCAACAAGGTGGTATCTTTAAAACTATTGGGATAATGTTTTTTGATAATCGTTTCACCTTTAACCGGTTGCACAGTGTGATAAAAATCGGCGCCCTTTGTGCAAGGTAATAGATATGATGCATCCGGTTGAGTGGAAATATGTTGTGCGTGAATAACTGACATTTTTTTATCTCGAAATGCATTCAATACTAATTGTGCTTTTGCAGTCGCTTCAAGGCTTTTTTCTAACGCAATTCGTCCATTTGGAAAATAATCATTTTGATATTCGAGCATCAAAAGTGCTGTATTCATGCCTGGTCCCTTTTATTTGATTAATCACATCAACTCAACCGCTTAAGCCGAGTTTTTTATAAATAATTTCCATATTTAATCATTTCTGTCAGATTTAGCAATAGAAATGACGAATGAATGCTTTACGCGATGGGGTGGCATATCAATAAGAAAGGAATTTCAGCGCAGCGGGAACTCCTGGCGTGATGGGTTTGGAAAAAATTATTTACGTTTTTTTGGGCCAAATTCTTCATCCATACGAGGGTCTGGCAAGACATTCGGTAAATTTGGTTTGATCGCTTTATCAGGAAAGACTTGATTAAACTCGATGACTAAATCATTTATACGATTAGAAAAATATATTCCTTCGTTTTCATTCGAGAAAGGGATATCCAATAGTTCTTTGAGATTTTTTTCTAACAAATTGCCAATTTGCTTTTGCTCATCTTTATTTTGTGATTGGTTATGCATATTCATTAGAAAATTAAAATAAAATTTAATCATGATGATGTTTTGCGTTTGCGAAATATTGAGTAATAAATTATTGAAACGGAGCGCAACTTTGGAAAATGGCTCAAATTCATTTTGCTGGAATGAGTTGATAAGTGTTGTAAAGCTTTCGTCACGTTGTCTCATTATGTTCAAGATGGAATTTAAACTTTGCGTATCATTTTTTGTAATTAGATCATTCAATAACGAATGTTGTATATCAATAATATGATGAATTAGTTCATCATCAATGGTTCTTTGTTTTTTCATGTGATCAAGCAGAATTTTATCTAATTCCAAATACAATGTTTGCGGCGCTAATTTGTTACTGGTTTCTAATAATTTTTTAACCTGATTAGCTAAGTTAATTTTATTATTAAGCCGTTGTTTTTTTATTTCACCACCTGAAAAAATTTGTAATGATGTGTTTGTTTTTTTGAGTTTAGATTTGGTATCTTCAATATAATTATCGATTTGCTTGAGATGTCTTTGCATAAAAGAATCCTTCGCGGCTAAACTTATATTATATCATTTATCAGAAACTTGATTGAATTAAGGCTTAGGGCCTGTTTACAATTCATTTACTCTTTTTTCGCTTAAGCAAATTAATTGTAAACAGACCCTAGTCTATTGATTAAATGATTTAATTTATTTATCTATTGGTGATTTGTTATCGCTGTAAATTCATTGACAACATATGAATGACCAGCTATAAACATCGCGCTGATATTGTATTTTTAACAGGGAGGATGAAGGATGAAATTAAAAGCAATTGTTAGTGTGGCGGCTCTTACATTTGGACTAGGAAGCGTTGCCTATGCGGCTGATTATTTCCCACCAGAAAGAATTAACTGCAAATTAACCCAAGCTGGAAAATTAAGTTGCGAAGGATTTAATCACCAATATCTAATAGAAGATGTTTCCAGTGCAAACTTAACAAGAAAAGATGAAATATTTTATTTTGTTTCAGGCGCTGCCTTTTTTACACCAAATATGAGTGAATCAACGGTATATTTCACTTATAAAAATGCAGATCTTAAAATTGTTAAAATCAAAAGTGCTGCTACCACCATTCGCCCAGATTTTACGACAGGCAGTTGGCAGCGAATTCAAGATGATCTTTTCATTTGTAATGCGGGCTATATGCATTGCCCAATTACCAACCTTCCAGGAACACATGGCTAATTATTTTCTATAGCCATTTTTTGAAAAAGAGCGATGATATTATATTACTCATCGCTCTTTTTTTACTTTGCTTATAACGCGAATTTCTGTTAAGAAGACTTGTCATTCCCGCGAAAGCGGGAATCTCTCTCAGTATTATTTTT
>CAZKUQ010000119.1:0-5933 GCA_964555965.1 uncultured Coxiellaceae bacterium | reverse complement strand
TGTTGAGGGGCATTATCTCTAATTTAATTTGGTCTGAAAATCCCGGGGCAGGTCAGTATCATGCTAAGTTATATTGGCATGCACGAGATCAGAATGATCAGGGACATCGATGGTTAAGAGAGTTGATAAAAGAAATTTCTAATAATATTTTCTAAAGGTAAAAAATGTTAATTTCAATTATAACAGACCATACCAAGATTTTTTCAGTAAATAATTAAATTAATAAAAACGGAATAAAATATGAAATACAAAATTAATTATGAAAAAAATCCAAATCCGGATGACGTACAAATCCTTAATGACGGCATCATAAAAGAACATAAGCGAAAGAAAGACATGAAGCCACTCGATTTTTTTGCATATTTTATCCGTGATGAACAAGGTCAAATTATTGGAGGTTGTGCTGGAGATAATATGTATGGTGGTTTATATGTTGGCCAACTCTGGGTAAAAGAAGATCTTCGTGGAAAAGGTTATGGGACGCAATTGATGTCGTTGGCAGAAAATTTCGCTAGAGAAAGTCGATGTCGATTTATTACCGTCAACACTTTCGAATGGGAAGCACTTAGTTTTTATAAAAAATTGGGATTTTATGTGGAATTCTCTCGTCACGGATTTGACAAAAATTCTATATTTTATTTTTTAAGAAAAGATTTAATTAATACCGAAAAAAATAATAGCTTGTGAGCAATGGTGCCAATGGAGATATTGGCTCTAATAGCATCAATAGCCGCATCAATGTCAGCTTGGGATTTATCAATCACTTCAAGCATCGCGAGCCGGTTTATTGTATTAATATGATACAATCAGTTGACTTCTGTTTCAAATTGAATAATCTTATGGTTCTCTGAAACAACAAGGTATTTTTATGTTAAAAGAATTCCTCCATCTAATAACAAATCGTGACCTTGCGGCTATCGAAAAAATGCTAGCAAGCAAACCAGAGTTAATTAATGCGCAAGATGATGTCGGCAGAACTGCACTACATGTGGCTGCTGCCGCTGGTCAAGTTGAAATACTAAACTGCTTGATCGAGCACGGCGCCGATATTCATGCTGAAGATGTTAATGAGAACACACCTATCCACTATGCCATAAAATCAAATCAGATTGACGCAATGGAATACTTGAATGCTAAAGGCGCAGATTTATTTACTAAAGACATAAACGGAAAGAATGCATTAGCAATTGCTATTCAAACTAAAAATAAACAAACGATTTTGACTATATCACAGCATGCGCAACACCAGGTTGCAGAGGAAGGAAATGATATTGTTTTGAATTTTTTAATAAAACAAGGTACTCCTTTAGCTTATCAAGATAACGATGGTAATACGCTTTTACATACTGTAGCAGCTTCTGATGTGAGTGAAATTCAATTGATGCAATGCATCAAGCTCATGCTAGATAATGAAAGTGCTATTTATGCCACTAACACTAATGAGAAGAAAATTTTATCTAAGAAAGACTTTATCAATTTGCAAAATCTTGACGGAGTGACAGCTTTGCATTTTGCTGTCCAAGATAATAAAGCAGAATTAATCGAATATTTGTTAAGTACTGGAGCTGATCCGACTATCACAGATAATGAAGGAAGAACAATTTTGCATTGTGCTGTTATAAGCGGAAGTCTCGATTGCATCGATAAAGTATTAGCTAAATTTAGTCAAGAAAATCAAGTAGCATTGATTAATAAACCTGACCATAACGGTATGACACCTCTACATGAGGCAGCGGCACAAGGCAACGTTGAGATGATTTGTTATTTGATAAGTCTTGGCGCTGACTTGTCTGCAAAAAACAATATTGATTCCGGTGTAATTAATCAAGCTATTCTTCGTAATTATTTAGAGACAGTCAGATTTTTGTATGAGCAAGGACAAAGGACTAGCGAAAATGAAACTTATCTCTCCGGCATATATATAGCTGCTGGATTAGGCTACACGAAAATTCTAAAATATTTAATAGAAAAAGGCGAAACCGTTAAGATAAATAAGATCGGCGAAACTCCACTCATGTATGCGGCTGGAAATGGCAATATAGATTGTTTGAAACTCCTATTAACGCATCCAAATATAAAATATGTTGATAATAGAAGTTGTGAAAACAAAACATTAAGTAAATCTGAGTTTATTAATCTTTGTAGTAATAAAGGTAATACAGCATTGCATCTTGCTGCCAAGAGTGGCAATGTGGCTGCAATAAAATTTTTGATTATGCAAGGAGCCGATATAGAGAGTAAAAATAACAACGACGAAACTCCACTTGATTTAGCTATAGCGAGCAATCACAAAAGTGCAATTGGTTTCATTACTAATCAATTAAAAAAGCTAAAGCAACCAAAAAACGATCGCCCTGAAACAAATGCAAAATCTAAAAATGACGAATCCTCATTTGTAACTAATGACCCACATTCAATTTTAGGTGTGTCAAAAGATGATAGCTCTGAAAAAATTCGAAAAGCGTACTATAAAAAGATGCGTGAATATCATCCTGACAAAGCTAACAAACGTGTAGCAAATGCGAATGAAATCGCAAAAATGATTAATTGGGCATACAACATTTTGAAAGATGAGAACGAACGAAAAAAATGGGAAGCATCTCAATCTGATACTGAAAATAATACCACCTTAAATTTTCAGGTGCCCACATCTAGTGAGCGACCATCCGCATCCTACAAACGAAGTTTTGAAAAGCTTGAAACTTTATTTCAAAGTTGGCCTTTAAAACAATTGTCAAAAGAAAAGAAAAAGAGCGCTTTTGATAAACTGAATGATTTATCTAAAAATAAATTATTTGGTGATGAACGCTATCAACATTTATTTTATGTTAAAGATAAAGGTATTGACTATCCTGATGTATATCAATATATACAACATCTAGCTAAGGAATCTGCACAGCTTTCGTCATTAGATATTAATCTGAATGAAAATCTAACTAACCGGATAGCGATTGATTTTCTACTTCGATTTTTAGCAGGCGAGTTTTATGGAAATAATCTGACTGCGATACAGGATTATCTTCAAGTCAAAATAACTCAACTCAACAAGCATGATCCCAATATTGCATTTTATCGATCCATACAGACTATTATTAATGTCACCTGTGTTGAAAAAGAATATCAAAAGATTTTAGATTCATTGCAAGGAATTTATTCTTTTGCATATCAACCTAACAGTAACAATGCCGATATTGTCAGGTTAATGCAAAACAAATATTTTCGTTATTTGGTTGCGGATGCTCACCGTTATTTTTGGAGAGACGATTCCCCACTTATTAACAAATCGTTTTTAGCAAAAATGAAAAGCGAATTAGCTATCTTACATGTTCTCCCATGGGGTAAAACACTACTCAGAATAGAAGAGCAGATGTTAAATGCGTTTACCAATGGAGAAAATTTAGAGGCAATTTATGATTGCGCATATCTTTTAATTGATTTAAGCAAAAGCTATCTTCCTTATGCGTCCGTGATCAATTCAGCTATTTTGGCTGGATTATGTTTCCAATACGCTGCCAGCAAAGAAACACAAGCATCTAAGGCTATGGCTGCTGAACGTATCGCTTTGTGTCTCTATCAAATCGCAATGTCGACTGTGTATCGCGCTGGAGCACCAGTTGCACTATATGCATCAACTCATATTGCAAAATACGTTTCTGAATTAGTCTACGATCAATCAACACTTGAAAGAAAAAAGGATGCACAATTACTTTTTCAACCAGGCGATATGCGCATATATGCACATGGAGGTTCAGTGGTAGAAACAATCGAAGGAGCTATTCAAAAGTCACTTTACCTTCTTGATATGTTTCCGTTTTATACTAGCCCAAAATCTACGTTTGATTTAGAAGTGATTGGACTGTTTCAACTCGGCATCATCCGTGATTTGCTTCAGTCCTTACTAAGTGAAAAACATCTTTCACCTGACCATGATCGTACTAAAATTATTTATGAATTGTATCAAAATGCCGTAGAGAAATGGTGTGAAACACAAATAGAACAGAATGAGCGCTGGGAAGAAGAGATAAAATTAAAATTGCTGGCTATTGAGCTGCTGTTAGAAAAAGATAATAGCAATTGTGATGAAATGGAAAGATTGATTGACCAACCTTATATTCACATGCAACGCGATTATGAAGGTTTTCTACAAGTAAATGGTGAGTTATGTTTGCCTGATGAAAAAAACGTTAAAATTTATAAATCATTTGATGGTTTTGAAATCGATGGAGAGACCGGTAACATTAATTTGCTTTTAAAAGAATGGCATGAGGGGGATTCACCTTCGTTACGTCTTTTTACAGACTATGATATTGTTCAAATGATTAGTTTGGGAATAGATGGTGGTGCACTAAGTTTAGATCATGTTGATCCACACAAAAAGTTTCATCCATTACAAATCGTGAGATATGCTCCAAGTCAACTCAAAGATACTGAATACTTAAAAACCCTCTTTATGACGGATTATTTATTGAAAATGTTTTCAATAGGAGCTGAAATTTCAGCCGATTCTCCTTACCTCATAAGAAGAATTGACAACCTTTTAGCTTCGTTACCCGAGCATTTGCGTAAACTTCTTAAGTCCTATAGTGATAAAACACATCGCACACCTCATCGCTTGTGGATAACAACAGAGAGCATTGAATGTCAATACATGCAAATTGGTGAGCGAATCACCGTTTGCTATGGTGATGTGAAGACCATTGTTAAAACACACCCACTTGAATTTGACTTTGAGGGGAAACTGGTGGATACCGAAGACGATCCAGATGATAATTCGCCAGAAGCCAGATTTGCGAGAAGCATAACTCAAAATTATCGTGAAATTGGTTCCTATTTTCCCGAATTTCTTCGTTTAGAGCAATTGGTCAAGATTTCAGGTGCTATTTCTCAACTAAAACAATTTCGCCAACTAAATAAACATAATAATGCTCTTGAGCAAGAGCTTAAAACAATGCAATTATCTGATGAGCCAGTAAAATATGAATCATTAGATACAACAACGACTTTACGTGTTCCAGCTATTCGTTGTGAGGTTATCGATCGTGCTACAGAAGAACTTTATCATGTCTACGGTGGCGTAGATGCGTATCCAAAATTCACTAATAAAAAAGTATCAGGATCGCGTCCTGACTTCTTTAAAACCCCTCAAGAACGTACTGCTGTTCGGGCAAAAGAGATAATTGTTAATTATAGAAATAAAGAAAATTCGAAATCTGATAATCATTCAACTAATAACAATAAAACACCGAATCCTTCTCCAAATAATCGATTTGAACCAATTCGATCAAACCCCTGCTCAACCAGTAGTTTTATCAAGGCAGCATTGAAGGGTGGCTATGAGGCTATGGATATGCAGGGGCAAATACCGCACGGTGCCCCTACGATTTCTAAGAAGGTAGCTACTCAACTTGAAAAATCGGGTAGCTATTTTGGAGGAGGCAGAGGTAGAAGTGATGAGTACCCTGGTGCGGAAAAAACTGGCACGTATCTTGGAGGCATGGCTATAGGATTATATGAGCAATGGAAGATGTGTAGGGAAAGTAAGAAGCAGCAAGCATCTGCTACTACGAATAACAATAACAGACCAAAACCCGCTCAAGAAACACTAAAAGGTTTAGGCGGAATCGAATGTACACGTCATGATGTTTTGAAGGCCGCAAATGCAGTGAATAATCTTGATGAGAAATATGGTATCGCTACACAAATCGTCAATGGACTACGAACTGATATTAAATGGGGTTGTGCTCCTGAACATATTCAAGATCCCAAAAATGCTCAAGGAGATATACCCAAGTTAAAAAAATAATCTATCTTATTTTTCAACGAAATGGTAATGGGTGCAAGGAAAATGCATTCCAGAAAGTGGCGGAATTACAGTTATAACGCGAATCTCGGTTAAGAAGCCTGTCATGCCAGCCCCGTTTTAAAGCATAACG
>CAZKUQ010000118.1:0-5945 GCA_964555965.1 uncultured Coxiellaceae bacterium | reverse complement strand
CAGAATTCGCGCTTAAACGTTTTGCGTACATTAAAGATAACTCGTGAACGAATACCAGATTTGAGCGACTACATATATAATTAAGTTTTACGAAACATTGTTGGTGACGAAACAACAGGCGCTTTGCTGGATTCACGTACAGATATCAGCTTAGTGTCTATATTAATTTTCGCAAGTTGATTTTTAAATTCCAAGTCATATTCAGTAGCTTTATTAGCAGCTGCCTCAGCAACAATAGCAGAAACGGCATATATGTTTTTTAATATTTTTTCTTTTTCTTCATCTGTTTTAAATTTATCGAAGCCCTTATCTATTAACTCTTTAAATTGCTTGTCTATTAACTCTTTAAATTGCTTGATGCCTTCAGCAATTTCTTTTTGGCTATTTCTTTCAAAACCGCCAATAATCAGTGAAGCATAAACATCAATTTTTGCTAAAAGCGTACGCAAGAAAGTAGAATTTTCAGCGCTGATCTCAATTTTTGATGTTAATGCAGTGCTAAAAATAGCGATAGCTTTTTCCAAATCTGGTTGTAAAAGTTGATATTGATATTCAACATTTAAAGCTTTTGGAGATCGTGCGCTGGTAATTTGCACATTTTGTTGCAGCAATTGTTTATTAAATTCTAAATCGTATTTGGTTGCCAAATCACCGACCAGATTGTTTAAATGTAAAGAAATAAGATTTACGTTAGAAACAATCTTGACTCGTAATCTCAATTTTTCTCCCAAATAGTTTGGCGGTCTTTCATATTCATTAATGAATTCGTCAATCTTTGATAAGCAATCAATGGATACTGGATATCCAACAGCCTTTTTATCAATTTCTGTGTCGATAAATAATTTAACTTTATCATTAATCTGATATATCTGACTCCTAACATCACCCGTTTTATCTTGATCAGATAATTTTAAGAAGCTATTAAATAAGTGAATCACTTCTTTTAAATCTAAAAGTAATTCGTCACGTTGTTTTTCAAGGGTAAGTGATTTGGGCGATCGTGTGTACATGACAGTAATGCCTCAGAAATTTTGATGTGATTTTATCAGTTATTTGCTTTTGTGCAACATCATCGAATAACAAATTTATTTCTACAATGAGCCTGCTATTTCTCCTGCGAATGCAATTTAATCCTTTCGCTTGTTTTTCTATCCAAGAGTCATGCCCACATTTTTCAAGTAAAATAAAAGTAAAATCAGCTAACACGGTGACAATGCGTAAATTGCAAAAATTAAAATAATTATACCGGAAAATCGATTGATGTTTCGCATTAGAGTAGGGCTTGTGAAAAAAGGATTCAACTTGAGTTAACGATTAACGGCGACGTTTCGAACCTGGAGTATTTTTTTCTGGATGTTCAACAACATGTTTTTCTTCTTTTTCAGTAGGTTTTACTTGCTTGCTATCGGTACCTTGTGCTGCTTTTTCGAGGTTGCGAATAATTAAAGCGTTTGGGTTGCCAACAAATTTTCGAAAACGAAGAAAAACGTCACCTTGTTTGCGTATATCGCCGATAACTTGTGAATCAAAGAAAAATCGGGAAAAATCATATTCCTCAATTTTTTGTTTTTCTCGAGTAGTGCTTTCTGCTTGCACGGTATTTTCAGTTTTATTTGTTTCCATTTGTTGTTCATGTGCAGCAGCAACTTGATGGCGTTCTGTTTCTTGTGTTGTTCCTGTTTTTTTATCAGTTGCTTTTGTACCAGATATAAAAGAACGTTTTGCTAGATATTCTTTGCGATGTTTTTTTTCATCATCACTAATTGATTCTGTTTTCTCAATTTTTATTGACTCTATTATCTCATCTTTTTTGCGATCTTCGTGATATAACTCTTCTGTGCGTTGTTTAATTTGTTTCTTATCGATATCACCATGGATTTTAGTTTTTGTATCGATTTTATGTCCTGACACACTGGTCGTGCTATCTTCAGCTTCAGTTTTAGGCTTTTTAATGTCAGCCCCTGCTTTACGGCAAGTAGAACAGATATTCCCATAAGAAGTACCAGCATCTGTCAATTGCAAAAAAGCAGATAACGGTTTTTGTAAGCCGCAAGCAGCACAGGTTTTTGAAAGCGTCGGTTGATTTGAGTTTGCCATATTTATTAAATGATCTTAAAAAATAGGGAGCAATTATAACACAATAATTTCATAAAAAACCTCAATAATGAGCGATGACGTTAGATTTTTCCTTTGCGCCTATCACAAAATCCACTTCTTATTTAATTTTAAATGATTAAGTTTTATCTTGCTTGACGCCAGCAGATTCGTTATCCTCGGATGTTTCATAACTTACTCATAGATATATGTTTTTTTATTTGAGTAAATTGGGATAATTTAAGAGAAATAACATTAAAATTGGAGAATTAAAATGACAAAAGGACCAACCTTACAAGATCCTTTTTTGAATTCCTTACGGAAAGAAAAAATTCCTGTTTCTATCTATCTTGTAAATGGTATTAAGTTACAAGGAGTGATCGAATCTTTCGATCAATTTGTTGTATTACTAAAAAACACCGTCAGTCAAATGGTTTACAAGCATGCAATTTCCACGATTGTTCCTGCGAGAAATGTATCGTCGCCATTTGAATATTCCAATGCTGGTCATCCTGTGAATGGAAATGGCAATAAAAATACAGGCACAAATGGAAAATCAGGATTTGAAGAATAAGAGTCTGTTCTGAATTTAAATAGCTTGCCTGCATTATCATCTAGTCATTGGCGAAATTCATTTTGTCATCTGAGCCCTTATATTTAAAGGGCTTACATGACATAAACGATAAAATAAAACCGAGGACACACAATTGATTGATCGCCCTGGGAGTGGAGAACGAGTTATTTTAGTTCACATTAATTTTCCTGCGGGCAAAATGGCAGAAGATGTTAATGAACTAAAAGAATTAGCACTATCAGCTGGTGCAAAAATGGCAGGTATAGTGACGGGCACACGTCGTGTTCCAGAATCAAAATATTTTGTTGGCTCCGGAAAAGCAGAAGAAATTCGTGATGCAGTTATTACTCATCAAGCAAAGCTCGTTATTTTTAACCATGTTCTTACACCTGCTCAAGAACGTAATCTGGAACGTTTAATTAGTTGCCGTGTGCTTGATAGAACAGGATTAATTCTCGATATTTTTGCACAGCGCGCACGAAGTTTCGAAGGTAAATTGCAAGTTGAATTAGCATTATTAAAACATCTTTCTACACGATTAATTCGTGGTTGGACGCATCTTGAGCGGCAACGTGGCGGTATTGGATTACGTGGTCCGGGTGAAACACAACTTGAAGTTGATAGACGTTTAATACGTCAAAAAATAAAATTAATTTCGGCGCGTCTAGCAAAAATTCGGCGGCAACGTGAACAAAGTCGCCGTGCACGACGTAAAGCGATTATTCCAACGGTTGCATTAGTGGGATATACCAATGCAGGCAAATCCACTTTATTTAATCGTTTAACGGGCGCATCTATTTATGCAGCTAATCAATTATTCGCCACATTAGATCCAACATTAAGACGCGTAGAATTACCAGAAATTGGCCCAGTTATTTTTGCCGATACAGTCGGATTTATTCGGCATTTGCCGCATGATTTAATCGAAGCTTTTCAGGCGACGCTTGAAGAAGTAACAGAAGCAGATTTGTTATTGCATGTGATTGATGCACATCAAGATGATAAAGATCAACAGATGGAACAAGTTAATCAGGTATTAGATACAATCAATGCACAAGATGTTCCCATCATATTAGTGCATAATAAAATTGATTTATGTCCAGTACTCAACCCTAAGTTGGATCGTGATGATGAAAACACCATCACACGTGTTTATATTTCGGCGCAAAATGGTGCAGGAATTGAATTGCTGATACAAGCGATCGCAGAAATGTTAAAAAAAGATGTGATTGAATATGAAATTGAATTAAAGCCAGACCAAGCTAAACTGAGAGCAGATTTATATGCACAGCAGTCAGTTTTGACAGAAAAAATTGATGAGAAAGGTCACTTCCATTTGCTAGTACGTCTTTCGCGAGTAGAGTTAGAGAAACTTTTCCGATAACATATACCTCTCATTCACAGCTCATCATTGGTCAAAGAGATAGGGTCAAGGAGATAGCGCATGGTGTGGTCAATATTAATAGCAGCTTTAGGGTTGTTATTTGTATTTGAAGGTATTTTACCTTTTTTATCACCACGAATTTGGCGGCAATGGATGCAGCAAATGATGCTGCAGAATGATCGCACCTTGCGCATAATAGGTTTAGTTAGCATGCTGATAGGCTTGTTATTAGTGTCTATCGCTCATGATCTTTATTAAATATTAAATCCAAAATAATACTGACATTAATTAAAGAAGAGAATTTTATGGGAAAAAGTGTTGTCATTTTAGGCAGTCAATGGGGTGATGAAGGAAAAGGTAAAGTCGTTGATATGTTAATGGAACAAGCTTCCATCGCTGTGCGTTTCCAAGGTGGTCATAATGCAGGGCACACCTTAATGATCGATGGACAAAAAACCATTTTACGTTTAATTCCATCCGGTATTTTACATTCCCATGTGCAATGCTTAATTGGCAATGGTGTTGTCTTGTCACCGACTGCGTTATTAGAAGAAATAGAAGAGCTTGAGCGTCGTGGTGTGCCAGTCACAGAACGTTTACGTATTAGTGACGCGTGTGTCTTGATATTACCGTATCATGTGGCGCTTGATCGAGCACGTGAGCAAGCAAAAGGTAAATCTGCCATTGGTACGACTGGCCGCGGTATTGGCCCAGCCTACGAAGATAAAGTCGCGCGACGTGCATTACGTTTTGGTGATTTATTTGATGAAAAACGCTTGAGTAGTAAATTAGAAGAAGTGCTCAAATATCATAATTTTGTTTTACAGCAATATCATGGGCAAGAACCAATCGAATATCAATCGCTTCTGAATGATTTATTAAAAATGGTACCACGTTTAAAATCCATGCGTGCCAATGTCTCAGCATTGTTAGCAACATATCGTACGGAAGGCAAAAACATGATGTTTGAAGGTGCGCAAGGGACATTGCTTGATGTTGATCATGGGACTTATCCATATGTTACTTCATCAAATACCATTGCAGGGGCTGCGAGTGTGGGAAGTGGCTATGGGCCGAGATATTTAAATTATATTTTAGGTATTACGAAAGCTTACACAACACGAGTAGGTGCAGGACCTTTTCCAACAGAATTACATGATGAGGTTGGGAAACATTTATCAACACGCGGCAATGAATTTGGTTCAGTCACTGGTCGTCCACGGCGTTGTGGATGGTTAGATATCGTTGCTTTGCGTTATTCAATCCAATTAAACAGTTTTTCTGGATTATGTATTACTAAACTTGATGTCATGGATGGCTTACCTAAAGTAAAAATCTGCGTCGGCTATAAATTGCATGGCAAAACCTGTGAACATCCACCGCTAGAAAGCGATTTGTTTGCAGAATGTGAGCCAATTTATGATGAGTTACCCGGTTGGTCGGAATCAACAGCGAGAATTCGAAGTTTTGCTGATCTTCCAGAAAATGCAAAAAAATATTTGTTACATGTTGAAGAATTAGCAAGTGTTCCAATCGATATTATTTCAACTGGTTCAGATCGCAAAGATACCATCATCTTGCGAAATCCATTTGAAAATAATGAAGATGAAAAAGATGTTTATTTTGCCGAGGAGAGGAGTTGAACCTCCACGGAGTTTCCTCCACAGGCATCTGAAACCTGCGTGTCTACCAATTCCACCACCCCGGCGAAGACTTGCACTTTATACACGTGCAAGTTTTGTTCGTCAATATAACATCGCATATAATATCGCAGCTTCCGGAATGGTTATAAATGATAGCGTCATGCCAGTGAAAGTGTTACTTACGTAAAGGGTTTTGTCATGCCAGCGAAAGCTGGCATCTATTTTTTGGTTAATTTCAGCATTATTTTAG
>CAZKUQ010000117.1:0-6039 GCA_964555965.1 uncultured Coxiellaceae bacterium | reverse complement strand
GCGATGACAAAGCCGAGTTTCCATGTTTTTCTGCGAAAAACTGCGTAACATGAGTCAGTTAACTCAAAATAACATGGACTATTTGAAGAAAATTTGCAAAAATTTATGTCCATTCCAACCCTAAAACAAAAAGGAGACAGCTATGCCGCGCGGAAAAGGGCCTCATGGGCCAAAGAAATTCAGAAGAAGAAAGAAAAGATAAGTTGAGATTATTTACAACTCACCTTAATCACTTCCGTTGTTCCATTGATTATTTTGCCTTTGATGACTGAATCTGCGGTCATTTTTACCGTACCAGCCTTCTCAGTAAAAATCACTTTACCCTCGATATGCGAACCACATGTTAATGTCACGACTGGATTTTTATGTTTAGATGCAATGATAAGATCACCTTTCACTGTTGAAGAAACCAAATCTAATTTATCCGAATAAAGAACAACATCATTTGCAAAATCAGAGTCAGTTGCTGTTAAAGAACCTTGTATTTTAGCAGAACCGCTGACTGAGGTTTTAGTTAACTTAGCATTCCCTGCCACTTGAACAGCCGTAAGCTTTGATTGGAACGCTGTTAACATACCTGCTACAGATGATTTATTCTTTACAATTGTATCATACAATTCCGCTACACCTGCCACATCAATGGATGCTACGTTTGCATTATAGGCTTTTAATGGACCAGCAACATGTACTGCACCTGTCACTGTCGTTGCTTTTAATGAAGCAGGCCCGTAACAATTGGCGCTATCAATTGTTTGTTTATCATAGCCACACACGCCAAAACCTTGCGCATTCGCAGCCGCCGCACTTAACAAAAAGGAAACCGTTACCCAAACGCAATATAATTTTTTTCGCATACTATAGTACCTCCTGATGTATCAGCAAAATTGTTCTGTATTTTGATTTGGCTGTCTTTTTGGCAAAGAAATAATTGTCGCTGAATCGCCCTGATCTTCTTCTACATGAATTTTACAATGTGTTTCACGTATACAAAGAGTCAGCAAAGCGCCTAACAAAATGCCGAATGGTAATAAACTCAACGCGACAGTATAAGCGTGATGCGAATAAATACGGGCACCATCAACTAACACACCATCCCAGTTGATATCTAATATCTTACCAATTGTCGGTGGAAAAATGATACCGCCTACCATCACCAACATATTGACCATACCAATAGCAGTTCCCGAAATCTTAATCGAGGTCACTTCGCGTGCGATAGCAAATACTAGAATTTGCGCACTTGATAAAAACCCAAATAAAAATAAAAGTACATAAATAGAAAATAAAGGCAGATGCGGAATATAAAGCAAAATACAGAATGTAACAGTAGAACCTAACGCTGCCATCAGAATGGGTAAGCGACGTAATTGAAGAAAATCAGAAAACAAACCCCACAATGGAGCACCGATCGCGCATCCAATAAAAATCATTGAATTCGCATTAGCCGCATAAACTCGCGGAATATCGCGCGCCTGCTCTAAATAAGCAGGGCCCCATAATTCCGCAAATGCGGATAAAAACAAATAGAGTAAACAACCTACCATTCCACATAACCAAATTTGCCTATTTTTAAATGCGCGACCTAACCCCACTAATATACTAGGTAAATCAGATAGATAATGATGGGAATGACTTGTATAGTTGGGATTGATATCACGCACAATGGTCCAAATAATCAAAGCCAGTATGAATCCAGCCATAGCTGCAGCCATCATAGCAGCCTGCCAACCCGTTGAATCCACCAATGCGCGTAAAACAATATCTCCAAATGCGGCTCCTAACATACCCAAACAAAAGATAATGCCGGATATCAAAGCAAAATATCGCGGCGGCAACCATATGGTTGCCAATTTTGCTGCGCCAACAAAAGCAAACGCGGAGCCCAATCCAATTAAAAATCGACCGATCATCGCAATACTAAGATAGCTGCTACCCGCAAAAAGATAAGCCCCTATCGCACACAAAAAACAAGCGACAGTTAACAATCGCCTTGGGCCGTATCGATCCATCAATAACCCTACTAAAATCTGCATGGCTACATAAGAATAGTAATAATAAGACCCCGATAAATAGCCAAATTGCGCACCTGTTAAGTGATAAAAACGCATTAAATTTTCCGCCATGACGCTAGGCGACATACGCAACAGATATTCATAACTATAAAAAAGAGCGCCTAATCCGCACACAAACCAAGGAAAGAAGGTGGGTTTTAATGAGAGTTTAGTTGCCACATCGATCTCCTTTCTGGAAATAACAGCTTGTCACATACATAAGCACCCATATTTTATTATTTGAATCATGAAATCATGACAGGATTTTTGAAAAATTGGAACCTCATTAATCCAGGAGAGGATCCCGCCCTTGAAGGGTAGGGAAAAGTCAAAAGACATTAAACAGACTCTAAGATTGCTTATCTTGTTGATCTGAAACAGATTTATTACTACTTTTGGCACTTTTACGGCCATATTTTTGTTGAAAACGATCTACACGGCCTGCCGTATCCACAATTTTTTGTTTTCCGGTATAGAAAGGATGACACTTAGAGCAAACTTCTAAAAGTAAGTCTCTGCCTAAAGTGGAGCAAGTTGCAAACATATTACCGCAACTACAGGTTACTTTTATTTCTTTATATTCTGGATGAATACCCTGTTTCATAAAAACCCTCTATTATTCTGTGTAAATCAAGCTGGCTATAATAGCTAAGGCTAACGGATGAATCAAGCCTTAGTATTGTCACTGATTTAATCTCTTTATTTTTCTTCTATTTTGTATTAAAATAGAACAAACAAAAGTGGGATGTAGATATGGCATTTTCACATCAAAATAATTTGAATTTTTTATTCTTGATAGATGACTTAAAAAATCAAATTATTCGACAATCAAACGAAGAAAAAGACTCTACAAAACGGTCGATTTTGGGTATAGCGCTGGCTTCTCTGAAAAATGCGAAGCAAGAATCGCCGGATAAATTGCCCGACTTATACTGCACAATTAATCATGTAGTCCATATTTGCAACGCAGAAAATGATGAAAAGTCTGAAAAAAACCTGCAAATAAGAATCATCGAATTTTTTATAACACGCGAAGAAGCATTACGCGATGACAGTCATGATTATTGTTATATGACCTCGTTAGCCAATCAATTTTGTTATGATCTGGCAAAAATACTTTTTCCTTCGCAAAATCCATTCAATGTATTATTAGACAATGTATTAGGGCACGATATAGAGTTAATCTATCAAGATCAAGAAATCCCTACAAACGATGGAATCAAACCTAATAAACTCTATCTTTATTTAAATGAAGCAAGACAATTGAAATGTATGCTGCGAGGGCAGCAGGGAAAGATCGAAGAATTACCGACAGACAACCTTGATCCAGATGGGACAATCGCGCTCACTTTATATGGATGCACCTTTCATATTTTGCAAGAACGCCCGCCTCAACATGAATGGCGCAACTATAAAAACAGCTTTGTTTTAGTGCCAAATCCACAAACAGACAGAAAAACACTTTATCAAGTTGCATCGGATGGTACGTATGCACCTGCATTGACACCTGCTGCAATACCTGTATCCATTAAACAGCCTGATGGTACCTATGTAACCCGATTAAGAGAAAAAAAGGAAAACGAGAAAACAGAAGAAGATAAGAAGAAAGAAGAAAAGATTTCGGAATTACAGCAACATCTAGAAAAAACCCATGCAGTATACCTTAGTTTTCAAGAAATCGAACAATGGATCCCATCAGAAAATACCATACGAAAACCATTGAGCTCTAAAGAACGGAATACCCTCTATAACATTGCAGCGCAAAATGGATATCGTCATTTTGAAAATGTACGAAAACACCCGTGGAAAAATCCGATCACAGGAGATCATAACTTACCTGAGTCTGCTGCAGATTTTTTTATATCTCCTGAAGATCGTCGCATTCATCTTTATAGACCTATCCTGGATCAACTGATAGAGGGGCTCAAAGCAAGCTTGCAACAACCTCTTGCTGGCAGTGATATTGATGACGAAGAAAAACAAGATAAGCCACTTTTTCCTGCTGATTTAAACATTTTAAAAGCAAGAGCAAAGACTTTTGAAAAATTATTATTTTACAAAGAAATCATTACCATTGCTGAAGAAAAGGACTCTATCTATCACCATCTTTCTAAGTTACGTATAGGCCTTTACAAAGGAAGCGTTAAGACGAATGTAGACTATGACTATGATGCGGGAAAAGAAGCAAATATTGCGGTTGTTGAATTTTACAAGTGGTGGAATACCCTCAGTGATGATATTCAAAATAAAATTCGGTATGTGCGAGCTAACAGTGTTTACTTAGGTGGCGTGATTGATATGATCCTGGATGCAAATACAAAAGACCGATCAAACGCCTACTATTGCGTAGATTTAAAAGGCCGTGCTTTAGAAGGAATATTAGAAAACGATGGCGCACGAGCGACGCTGCTTAAAATTGACAAAACCCTTGATTACCGGCTTTCTCCTTCTATATTAAATGCATATAAAATAACAGTTTTAGATGAGTTGAACACCACCCATTTAAACATCCCTACTTCGCGAAATATATTTAAGCTACTTACCGAACATTGTTATATTCTCCGTGATTTTATTAACATGGATTATGGCGTGGTGCTTCATCTAAAGCGAATAGTCGAGACACTATTTGGCACGACATGTGACTCTTTCACGCAAATAAATGCTGAAAAAGAAGACATAGCCATCAATAAACTTTCTTCTCTATCAGACGATCAACTTGACCCAAACGCTCTTTTAGTTTTTTATAACATTCTTCCTGGCAAACACGTTTTATTATCTACAACAGTTGCCTTAAAATTATTTCTATTACATAAAGAAAAAAAAGCTTTTCCTCCAAACTTGCTTATGCTTTTTAAAACCTCTTTTAAAAATCTTCCCATGCTCTTGCAACATGCTGTACGCAATAAAAATCTCCATCTAGTAAGTACTATTTTAGAATTAAATTTAGTAAATCTAAAGCTATCAATCACCCCTGTTTTTGTTGTGGGCGCTAAATTAGATGTATTAGACATAGTCCAAAGATGGTGTAGCGCCGTCATTTTAGAGCGCAAGGAAACCCAGGTAAAGATTCATTATGAGAGATGGAACATCAAATGGGACGAATGGATCGATATAGAAGACGAATGGATCGATATAGAAAAAGAAGCCGGGCGCTTTGCAGTGTATCATAGCAGAGACAAACATAACACATCTATCCCCCAAGACAGCCTCCTGGATGTCGCATTCTCCAATAACGATGCAGAAATGGCTGTGTTGCTAGTAAAGCATCAGGAGGAAAAAGACTTGAATCCGCCTGTTGTGCAAAATCAGTTGCTTGCAAAGACAACACAAGAATGGAATTTTGTCTGGAACTATCTAATTGGGATTGGAAAAGAACATTGGCATCCTGATTTTCTTAAAAAGCTGTTTTCTAGGGCAACAGCTATGCCTAACGATATTTTCGCCTCCTTACTTTCGCAGATAATACATGACCCATCAAGCTTAAAAGAATTTCTCATGCATCATAACGGAAGTTTTGTAGATGTAGAAAAAATATCTATTTTTTGGAAAGCGGCCAAGCCTATTATTCAATCTGTCAACGATTCAAACGAACTGATCCAGCTAATAAATGCCTTATTTCAAGTAAATTCTGGACAATTAGCATCACATAGAGAAACATTTCTTGAAAAAGGATATCGGTGGCAAAATAACGAAGATAAAGCGAGCAGAGCGGTTGCGGTTTCTGCAAAATGGATAGAGCTCATCCATTTTGCGAAAAATAAAATATGTGAAGATGCTGAAAAAGGGCTATTTCAAAAAGAGGATGAAAACATCATTCGATTTTTACGTACCCCGACAACCTTAAGCGGAAATCTTTTTTCTAAGAAAACGACAAGCATTCAACGCTATGAAGCAGCGAAGAAAAAATATACAAGCAGTAGCGCCCCATCACTTAGGCTCTGCGAATAAATAACTCGTACAGTTAGCGCTCAGGGTGGCGTTAGATTTA
>CAZKUQ010000116.1:0-6095 GCA_964555965.1 uncultured Coxiellaceae bacterium | reverse complement strand
TCAACAATTGAAAAATCTAATTTCCATACAGCTTGATCATAGTAAAAATTCAATGGCAACGCTTGCTGCAAAACTGAATACACTGAGTCCGCTTGCCACATTGCAGCGAGGTTACGCCATTGCATTAGATAAAAATCAACATATTTTGCGCGATGCAAATGAGGTAAATATTGGTGATAAAATTCATTTGCAATTAGCGAAAGGTAAATTGGATTGTGTTGTTGAAAAACTTGAAAAGAAGCTGTCATCCTGAGCGAAGCGAAGGATCTGCTTAAAGCTGAGCCCTGAACATAACAATAAATTGAAATATCAAATAGGTTCATATAATCTTCGCATCTATCATTTTCTAAGGAATGCTGCAATGTATACACGCTCACCAAAAGCAATGTTTGTCGAACAACAATATCAACGATTACTTCCCGATTTAGAAAAAATGATAGCAATTTTTGATAATCTTCAACAAATCAATCTAGATACGGAGCAATATTACGATGACAATGAGGGTAAACTTTTTCCATTTTTAGAAACAACTATAAAAAAAATCAAATTGTTTGCTGATCTTGTAATAGAAAAAGATACAGAGGGATACGATCAATGCACAGGTCCCTTATCTATGTTTGATAATTTTACAAAAGAAGGATTTAGCGATTACAATACACAACGTCAATTTACAAATCTCTATCATGATATTTATGGAATTTCTATTTTGCTAGACAAAGCTGCGGCAAATAAAGCAACCGAATATGATCTGGAATTTAATAAACAATTAGAAAGACAAAAACTGGAATTAGCTGCTGAGTTTAATAAGAATTCAAATTCAACGCCGAAACAAACAAATGATACACCTCAGCCTAACCGAACGATTAATAATCGAAGTCTATTTTCACGTACGTAATAAAGGATAAAAGTACGTTCACGAGTTATCTTTAATGTACGCAAAACGTTTAAGCGCGAATTCTGGTTAAGCAATTAAGCAAGACTGTTGTCATGCCAGCCGCGCGTTTTTTGCGCGAGGTGGCCATCCAGAGATCTAAAATAATGCTGAAATTAGCCAAAAAATAGATGCCAGCTTTCGCTGGCATTGAATACGATAGTAATAATTTCAGATATTAAAAGCGTTGATCGAGAAACCCTTTTAACCCTGAACCAATACAGGTTTGATTGCTGTTAAATTCGAAGCAACTGGTTCAGCTGCGTTAACAGTATCTAATAGAGAAAGAATATCTTGGATTTTTCTAGCATGATTTTCTCGCTCATATCGAAGACTAGAATTATCTTGATTTAAACGATGTACTTCTTTACGCAAATTATCCAATTCTGATTGCAAGAAAGTTATTTTTTCTTTTTCACTTTCACGCTCTTTGCGATGGGCTTCAACTTCTGTCAAGAGCACCATCATTTTTTCTTCTAATTTTCCCAACAAATCTTCTGTCATAAATCATCCTTATTCATTAAATAGCAAATGCGAGTTGCCTAATATAATAGTACAAATTTTCTAAAAATTGTAATTTTTTTTACTTTGGAATAAATGCAATTGGTGAGTTGATTTCATGACGACGCAAAAAAGGGATTCCTGATTGTTGTGGAAGTTTTACCATTCTATAATGCACAAAATAAGGTTGAAGCAATGGCGCATATTGCCCTCTGCTAATAAAAATGGTGTTGGCAGGCGGATTTGTTATTATTGGCCACGCAGTAATTAGTGTATTTAATGTTTGCGCGTCTCGTGCTCCCTTAATATGGTAGTAATTTTTTACTTCGGGTGATAATTTCAGATAAAAACGTAATTTATCTTCTGCATCAAGCATCACCACATTCCAAGTTGGCCATGGCTTAATTGTTTCTGCTTCAGTCATCAACAAAGTTGCAAATCGACCAACACCATATTGCGAGTAATACCAAGCTGGTAGTAAATCAACCGCTAACAATAAAAATAAATAGCTTGAAACGATACAGATACCGGCAAGTGTTTGGCGTTTTGTAGACTCGGCGACTGACAAAATCCAATCAGCAGTAAATAAAATGGCAAAAGGAACGATTGGTAATACATAATAACTACGACGTGACCCGCTTAACGTAAAAAAAGTAAAAACAACTAATAATGTCCAAACTATCCATCTTTCATTACTATCCATTTTTTTCCAGCGTGAAAAAAGAGCCGTCAAAGCTGGTATAAAAAACAAAGTCCAGGGCAATAAATAAATCGGTAAATATAAAAAATAAATATAAATTGGCCCTTGATGATCAAATGGCTGAAAATAACGAAGAATATTTTCACGATAAACAAAATAAAGACCATTCTCGCCATAAGATTGGCCGCCAAAATGAGTAGAAATCCAAAATGGCAGAAAATAAATAATCAGAGCAGGAATGGCTGCCAAAAATAATGTCCAGCGTAAATGTTGCCGCCACGATTTTTGCAAACAAATATCGACAACTATGGCAATTAACGGAACAATTGCACCAGTTAATCCTTTACACAAAGAAGTCAGAGCAAGAATCATAAAAAAAATAGCGTAATCAAAAAAATTTGCACGTGCGCGTTTACTCATGTACCAGGCAATAGCCAATAAGATGCCACCTAGATTCAACATATCAGCACTACTAATACGCGCCCAAAATAAAAAATAAAAAGTAGTTAGCAACATCCACGCAGATAACATGCCTAATTGTTTATTCTTAAGCTGAGCACCAAGATGGTGAATTGAAAATATCGCTAATAATCCTGCTATCGCTGATGGCAAACGCAAAACCCAAGTAGAAAATGTGCCGGTCAGTTGCGCAACAATAGCAATCAACCAATATGACAATAATGGTTTGTCGTAATAACGTGCCGCACCTAAATAGGGATGTAAAAAATCATGACGATAAAACATACCCCAGACAATGTCTGCCCAACGATGTTCTTGCGTCCAAATTTCACGCGCGCCGAGAAAAGTAAAAAGCAAAAAAATAGCCGCTATAAATAAATACATGAGCCGTGATTTTTTGCCCCAGAGGTAATTTACCGCCGTCATTTGTTCCATCATTTTTCATCTTTTTATCGTTAAAAACGAATGAATTATACGTATCGATGTTAAAAAAATATAGACAATTTACCATTCATCTCCATAATAGAGAGCATTAAAAAGCGAGAATATTTATTTATAAAAATTGGGTTATTCCAGCGCAAACGGGAATCCATGTTAATGGATCCCCCACTTTCGTGGGGATGACAGATGTACTTGGAGAAAAATACTCATGTTTAAAGGCAGCATGGTGGCAATTGTCACCCCCATGAACGAAGATGGATCGATAGATAAACATGCTTTAAATGAATTAATTGAATGGCATATTACAGAAAAAACAGATGCCATTGTTGTTGCTGGAACCACTGGTGAATCAGCAACACTCGAACAAGAAGAGCAAGTTGATTTAATTACCCATGTTGTTAAACAAGTCGCAAAACGCATTCCAGTGATTGCAGGAACCGGCTCAAACTGCACGAAAAAAACGATTATATCTTCACAAAATGCAAAACTCGCTGGTGCTGATGCATGCTTAATTGTCACACCCTATTATAATAAACCAACACAAAAAGGCTTGTTTGAACATTACAAAACAGTAGCAGAACAAACTGAATTACCGATTATTTTATATAACGTCCCAGGCAGAACGGGATGCGATATGTCTGCAGAGACCGTCGAAAAATTAGCAAAAATTAATCGCATTATTGGGATTAAAGAAGCGACAGGCAAAGTAGATCGTGCAAAAGATATTATCGAACGTTGCGGAAAATCATTTGCGGTTTATAGCGGCGATGATGAAACCGCGCTGGATTTAATGCTAGCAGGAGCAAAAGGAGTGATCTCCGTCACTGCTAATGTTGCGCCCCTACTCATGCATCAAATGTGTGATGCTGCACTAACTGGCAACAAAGAATTAGCACAAAAAATTAATGCGGAATTGATGCCGTTACACAAAAAATTATTTTTAGAATCGAATCCTATTCCCGCAAAATGGGCGTTAAAAACTATGGGAAAAATTAAAAATGGTATTCGCTTGCCGCTATTGCCTCTCGACAATCAATATCATAAACAATTAAAAGAAGCCATGCACATTGCAGGAGTTTTATAAATGAAATACACCTATTTTTTACTGTTCGCGCTCATATGCGCAGCCATTTCTGGTTGCTCAACAACCGCTAATTCATCTATTTCTTCTGTCATTCAAAATCGCGACAAAAGTTATTTGACAGCGAAAACTATTCCGCCGTTACGAATTCCACCAGGCATTTCTTCTGATACTCTTCAAAATATGTATCCCATAGCAGATAAAAATTATCCTGAAGAGAGTAAAAAAGTGAGCTTAGTACCGCCTGGATTAAATTCTTAAACTCAGTATAATCGGCAACTCAAAGGAGAGGTACCGAAGCGGTCATAACGGCGCCGACTCGAAATCGGATGGGGAGTTTAGGCTCCCACGAGGGTTCGAATCCCTCCCTCTCCGCATCATAATTCTGATATGAGAGATATCCCATGGAAAAAATCAATCACCTGATTCATACAAAATGGATTATTACCTGCGAAGAAAATCAATCTGTTTTAGAAAATCATTCGCTTGCCATCAAAGATGGCAAAATCGTTGCTATTCTTCCAACCAAAGATGCAGAAAATAAATATCAGGCAGATAGCGTTCATCGCTATCATCATCATGCTGTTATGCCTGGATTAATTAATAGTCATACACATATTGCGATGAATATTTTTCGTGGATTAGCTGATGATTTAGAATTAATGGATTGGTTAAATAATTACATTTGGCCTGCTGAAGGCAAGTGGGTAAGCCATGAATTAGTGCATGATGCATCGCAATTAGCCATGGGCGAAATGATACGAGGTGGCATCACTTGTTTTAACGATATGTATTTTTTTCTTGGTGCAACTGCCGATGCTGCAGAACAAGCTGGCATTCGTGCTCATGTTGGCATGACCATCATTGATGTTCCAACCGCATGGGCAAAAACCACCGAAGAATATTTTGCAAAAGCATTAGATTTTTATCAGCAATACAAAAACAGTAAACTCGTCACACCAACTCTTGCGCCACATTCAACCTACACAGTATCAATAGAAAATTTAATCAAAGTGAAAAATCTTGCTGATGAACATCAACTAAAAATTAATATTCATTTACAAGAAGCGCCATCAGAGGTTGAACGCTCCATCTCATTACACCAAAAACGACCGCTGCAACGATTAAATGAAATTGGCATGGTAACACCCAACCTTATTGCCATTCATATGACGCAAATCGATGATGCTGATATGGAAATCTTACAAGCCAAACGTCCAAGCATTGTTCATTGTCCTGAATCAAACATGAAATTAGTCAGTGGCTCTTGCCCTGTTGAAAAACTTTATCGTCACGGCATCAATGTTGCATTAGGAACTGATGGCGCAGCTAGCAATAATGACTTAGATATGTTTGGTGAAATGCGTTCAGCAGCATTTCTAGGAAAGGTTACCGCCAATGATCCAAAAGCTGTTTCAGCTGAACATGTATTAAAAATGGCAACCATTAATGGTGCAAAAGCATTAGGCATTGATCATTACACGGGATCATTGAGGGCTGGTAAAGCAGCAGATTTTATTGCGATTGATTTAGAGCAAATTGAAACACAGCCGCTTTATCACCCTATTTCGCAAATCGTTTATGCGACTCCACGTAGCCAAGTGACGGATGTTTGGATAGCAGGAAAGCAAATATTGAAAAACCGTCAACTACTTACATTAAACGAGCAGGAATTGCTTGAAAAAGCAAAAACTTGGCGCAAAAAGATAAAAAATTAGTTATACTGTTGCCCCGCCATTACAAGCGGTATGCAGAATTATAAAAGAGGAAATATCCATGCCAATTGAAAGAACATTATCCATCATCAAGCCAGATGCTGTTGCCAAGAATGTTATCGGCCAAATTATTAGCCGTTTTGAAAAAGGCGGTTTACGCATTGCTTCTGCCAAAATGATGCATCTTACCAAGCAGCAAGCAGAACAGTTTTATGCCATCCACAAAGAACGTCCATTTTTCTCAGCATTAGTTAACTTCATGAGCTC
>CAZKUQ010000115.1:0-6103 GCA_964555965.1 uncultured Coxiellaceae bacterium | reverse complement strand
CGCGGAGGATTTGCGGGATGTCGTCGCGGGATTTAGGATCCAGTTTTATGTCAGCAATTGCCAGTTCGCCCAACTTCATTTGTGGTTCGATTACTCTACGCATGTATTTTTCACCCGACGAAGATTTGGGGTTTGCTGTTGTTTGAGCTGCTCGCTTGTCCTGCTGGACACTTCCATGAAAAAGAATATAACATAACAATCAATATGTTACAGCATTTTTCAGCATCCTTCGCCTTCTGCGCTCCCATTTTCTTCGTTTTTGGGTTATGATGGCATCTTCATGATTTATTTATGTTTTTTTGCTTTTCCTTCAAGCACTAATTATGAGTTTTGCATAACTTTAAATATTTCTACAATAATAAATATAACTAAAGCCGTCATTGCAACTAACAATGACGGCTTTAATAGCCAATAACAACTGCAATTAGCCGTTAATGTGTTGAACAATATCGGCCGTTTTATTTAGATTTATACCTAGTGCTAATAGAGACTTAGTGGATCTTGGATGTAAAAGTTCTTATCTGAGCAATAGATCCGGTTATATAAATATCGACTAAAAACATCTTTACAAAAAACATCAAGATTAAACATATCAAATTTGTCAGAGTAATTCATTGGATTATAATGGTTACTTTCAGGAATTGATATTCGTAAAATTTCATCAAAATTAACTATGATATTTTCATTCAATGTCAGTTCACCAACTGAAGCATAACTGAAGTCTAAATCATTTTTTACTGAAATCCCTCGCAAATTGAAGTGTAATTTCTGATTGTAATCAATTTCTGCAATTTCAATGTATAAATGGTACGGATCAAATGGAACAAGAATGCAGAAATTTGTAAACAAGTCATAATCATCATAAAAATCAATATCATTTTGTGAGTACTTCAAATATAGACCTCTACTTATTACAGTTTCAACGAGCTTTGAATTCTTTTGATCTTTGCCTAAAATCCTCATAATAAAATCCTTAATTAATAATAGTTATTTGATATTTACTGTCATTAATACAAACTACAAACCGTCAATGTTGCTAGCAAAGACGGCTTTTATAATTCTGATATAATTTAATTAAAAAATGTTAGATGTTCAATTTAACTTTTCTCAAACAGGTTACAAATTGCTGTTATTTGAATATTACGTAAATATTTAATAATGAATTTAATTCCTCTTAATTAATTTACTTCTTTTAAGTTAACTGTATTTTATTTTTTTGTTTCATTTACCTCCTATATTTTGATTTTTATTGTTTCCTTAAAATTATTATATCTTTATATTTTTTCTCCTATTTTTCGATCATCGAAATGAATAAAATGAAAACACATTTAAACCATACCAAAAGGTTGGGATACCCCAGGTATTTGTTTGAATGTACCGGTTTATGTTGCTTGGCTTGTGGGAGAGATCAAGCGAAAGAAAACTGGAAATATATGTTGAAAAACGATGAGCCAGAAGCAGGGTTGTTGATGGTCTTATGCTGCAGATTTATAACTATGCTGCATGCCTGTCGGGAATTGTTTGATAGCTAGCTCTGATGGCGCTGGTGCTTTGTTTGATATTTGCTTAAGGATGAATATTATTCGTTTTATATAAATTGATATTTCTCTTTAATGGCCATTTTATCTTTTATTTTGCGTCCTATTGTATTAGTTTCGTCGTCGAATAATAACCAATTAATGGCGCAGATAAATTTGCCTGATCAAGTTTGTTAAGACTCTAGAAAATGGATTTTTGAATTGACTTTAATGTCGATCATAAATTCAAATTGAATTTTGATATTTACCAGTTAATAATTTTCATTTCTCATTAGCAAACTTCGAATTATGTTGGCATTTTGCATTATTATATTTTAGTTTCTTTGGTTTGATTCAATTGTGATTCGATTCCAACTCAAATCTGCGCACTTCTATAACCCAATTTATATTTATATATTTTAGACACTTTGCTTCTGATCTATAGCATTATTTTGTGGGAGTATAACGATGACCTACAGGGTACCTATTTTTGAACAGGATTTTAAATGGGATTGTACGCTAAAAATTTTATTGATTTGGATGGGAAAATTTAACGCTTACGAACAAAATTATTGGAAGCAAATAATAATTGTGGAGGAAATAAACTCGATTTAATAAATGGGTTTACCGAGGCCAGAACCTTTTGGTTACCGTAATTGAATCTGCGAGTAATGAGGGGTAAAAATGGGTTTTTTTTGCTGTTTGAGGGATTTTTGAAATATTTCAATTAATACTCTATTATATCATGTATATATGATATTTTCGCGTGAATTATTATGAATTATTCTGAATTATTTTGGGGCGGGGTCGTCGATCATTCTGCCGAGGCGGATTTGTGAAATGAAATTGCGGGATAGCGTGTCGAGTTCTGCTTCGTCCTCTCTCATATTCACATACCAGTCGTGAAAATGTTGAAGCATATTTAGGCTTTTGAGGACACTCTTTTCAGTGTTTCTACCGAAGATATCTTCGTAGGCTGAGAAAATTTGGTTTACTGGTCCTTTGATGTTGCTCCTGAAGGCAATAGGATTCGTTGATTGCATCGTGATTTCGATCAAGTTGTGCTGCTGAATCTGCTCCTCAAAAAAGGTGTCAATTGCCAATTCGCTGTAGATTTTCAGTGGTGGAACCTCGGCGCTATTTTTAAATTTGCCTGTACTTATTTTTGTGATTATTTCCTCCTTCATACGGTTGGCGAAAGTTTGATCAGAATATATCTTAAGCAACAACTGATCAGGAATTTCACCCAGCTTGTATGTTAATAATTTGCCGTTAACAAGATCATAAACCTTCTTAACATGGAAACCTGAAACCCTATAGTTTATGGTGTCATAAGTAAAATTTACCGGAATCTCTTCTCCCAAATATCTCTGAAACAATTTCTCTATAAACGCGATAACGAACCTGTCGTATTTTACGTTTATTCCGAGAAAATGAAGACGAAACTCCTGGCCATAGATAGTTGATTTTATATAGTCGTTCAGGCATTGATAGGCGGTTGCTATAAAAGGAGCAAAGTCGATTCCTGCTTTTTGTTTTAGGGACACCATTCCGCCTATTGCACGGTGCTTTATATACTTGCCGAGATCGAGCTCAGAGTAAAGGTTCTGCCAAATTTCATAGTGTTCTGGCGTTTTGAAATGGTAAATGAATAGGAATTTTTCTTTTAGCTCTGGGTGCTTCTTCAGTACCTTGATTGATTCCTGGAGAGAATGCCTATTAAAGCCCTCTATTTTGGCCCTGGTGTTGAAAGATGGATGCTTTGCGTTGAACGGGATGTCGAGCGAGAAAATGTAATCGAACGCGTCCTGACTGTGTTCGAGGGCGTAGTGGTATGTCTCAATGCACCTGTTGATCAGATGTGGTGGCACTTCACCCGCTATGATCGAAAATCCACCGCTGTCTACGAAAAGTTTGACGTTCGTATTTTTTTTTATTGCTGTTGTGAATGCTCGGAAGTCTTTGATTGCTTTGCCAAGGGAAGAAATGCCGAAATTCTTTCCTTTATAGGCTGTGATCAGTGAGATAAGAGAGAGGGGAGTCAAGCGGTTGATTGCAACCGTGGTTTCAAGCTGCTGAGATCCTGCGTCCGACGAGGAACAGACCGTAATATGTTGCATGGCAACTGGTTCATTAAAAGGAAAGAAGTCACCGCCTCCAGTGTGGTCTGGAAGCGGTGGTGTGAATTATTAGCGAGCTTGTGCTGTTATTCTAGCACATTGCAACGGAACTGGATGGTTTTTTTTGAATTATTGTGGTTTTTTCGCGTCGCGAACCTTATTGCCTTTGATTATGCTCTCGTCACGTTCTTTCATGTCTTTAATACGACGACCCACTGTCGTTGCTGAAATGCACCCGAGTATTTGGGCAATCTCTTTATGAGTTTTTCCTCTCTTAACCCAATACCTTATTGCATGTTCCTGGTCAACTTCGCTAATTGATGTTTCAACCCTCCAAGTCCCATGCTCACCGAACAGGAGTTCAAGTTCGATAGGCAAAAATGTGTCCTGCAGACGGACTGAAGCACTGTGCAACGAAACCTTTATTGTCGGGTGCAGTTCGGCCTCTGAATTCTTTGCAATTACAAAGACAAGATCTGGCTTGATAGCTATTTGCATGGCCTCTGTCTCTGAATTTACGAAGAAGAGTTGAATTGATCCTCGAGCCTTGAGTCGGTTGTGCAAATCTCTGAGGTCTGACGCTTTGAAGAGAGTCCCACCTGCTGAGAGTGAGTAAAGATCATGAAATATGATATAAGCCTGGTCTTCATCATTTGAGAATTTTTCCAAAGCATCAACCACGCCTTTCTCTACCACCGGGATATCTGGATCAACAGGCGATGCCTTAACATTTACATTATAGCTAGCCATTGACAACACAAGGATTTTAGATAAATCCTTTTCGTATTCGCATGTTGCAACTTCAGTTCTTATTTCGCCAGCACTTTTGCAGCCGTCCACGATCATCACTTTGCTCGCTGGGGGCAATTCTAATCGACCAAACTTTAACCCAGTCAAGGATGCAATTGCTTGCAAAATTGAAAAGGAAGACACATCCAACCCTTTAGGGGTTATAAAAAAAATAGATTTTCCTTTCTTGCTTGAAGTGCTCAATTCTGCACAATCAGCACATGATTTGTATAAAAATATTTCTGGTGTCATGGTGACCTCGCTATTTTAGTTTTGTTAGTTTTTCAATCACAGTAAAAGGTAAGCCATCTGTAAAGATACCCGTTGTTAACAGCCAGATTCCGTCTTCGATCGCATACAAAGAGAGGTTGAAGTCCGGCGCTCCGAATTTCAGAAATCCGTGGCTTTTATAGAGATTCTTATCAGTACGACCGAACTGACGGGCTGTATTGTCGGCAAAGAAGTGCTCCGGTTGGCCAGGAGCGATGACACTGGCAAGTTGCTCACCGTAAACGCAAAGGAGTACAGAGGTTTCGTTGCCCTTGAGGCATAGTTCATCCTTGCCGGTCAAGGTAATCGCAGTTCCTCGGGCTTCACCCGTCTTCAGGAACTCAGTGATTGTAGTACTGGTTTGCCTAATAGCAATTTTGGGAATTTCTAATGTTTTATGGTCGTCGACAAACAAATAGTTATTGCCAGACATTTTTACGCTGATCTCCGCCTCCCCTTGATTGCTCGTTTTGCCCAAAGAGCGTATCAGAGCGATGTTCCGCGGTGAGGCCTCGATCGAAAGATCAAGCCTCTTCGCTTCTTCTTCATGGTCCAATGAAGAGACATTGACGTTCACGTAAACATGGTTGTGAAAATTGCTTGCCGTTAGTCGGCCACCGGCGACGTGAACGTGGTTGATTCCAAGTTTGGGCACAGCTTTTGCGCAATCGGCGATATGGCCCAAGAGGAGTGAGGACGTGGTTGTGTTTTCCATGATCCCACCTCCTTAAAGCTGAGCAGTCTTGACAATGGACTGGTCGAGGAAGCGCTCGACGTCATCCCGTCTATATCTCACTGATCTTCCGATCTTGAGATAAGGAATCCCGACCTTCATCCAGCGTTGTCCCTGAAGGGTTTTTACGGAAATACGCAATAATTCCGAGACGTCACGTTCGGTAAGTAAAACATTTTTAGACATTTTTGACCTCAAAAAGATTCGATTTTTGAGGCTGGTTATCTTTGATGCTTGTTTTGAGTTTGGAGTTAGGACCGAGAAGCATATAGGCTTCTCGTGCACCATTTTGATTGGTGCTAAGGGCTGAGGATGATAGATTTCCTCGAGAATTAGGAGTGGAAAGCCAATTTGAGTTGCAATTCGATTTTCAGTTTGATTTTTAACCAACCTGTCTTCGCATTTTATTCACACTTCAAAAAGAAATCAAGGATTATCGTATCGAATAAATGCGTAAATTGCGAATATGTAAAATATATGTAATTACAGACTATTATGCTTCGCATTACATTTGCGAATATTGCGACATTGAAAAGTGCCCCAAGAAAGGACCGTCAGTGAGTGGGATACGCCGTTTTTCAATCAGGGTAGCAATGGGGTAGCACGGACAAAAAAAGCACTTACCGAGTGATCGATAAGTGCTTGAAATATTTGGTACACCCGGAGGGATTCGG
>CAZKUQ010000114.1:5295-6211 GCA_964555965.1 uncultured Coxiellaceae bacterium | reverse complement strand
CGCATGCGGGAATCTTGTAAATACTAATGAGGTCCCCACTTTCGTGGGGATGACGAGACGTATAAAGATGACAAGGTTATACAAACATGATACCGCATCAGCTTGAAAACATATTTCATCAACTCACAGATGACACTATCATCCTCACGCCTAATCGCCGGCTTGCAGCAACGTTACATCAGCTTTATCAAAGCTATCAAATGCAAGCAAATCTCACCGTATGGAAAACGCCTCATTTTTTACCGCTAAATACTTGGCTGCAACAATTATGGAACAAATATACATATCAACATATTGATTCACATCCACTGCTATTAAGCACAACGCAAGAAATGTATATTTGGGAAAAAATTATTTCTCAATCGAACGAGCATGCTGTTTTATTACAAATAAGCGAAACAGCTAAAATGGCAAAAGCTGCTTGGGGTTTGTTAAAACAATGGCAAATAAGTGTTGATCATCCTGCTTTTCAATATTCTGAAGATTACACAGCATTTCAACATTGGTGTCAGCATTTCGAAATACATTGCAATAAAAATAATTATATTGATCAAGCAAGTCTGCCAGATTTTTTAATACAAGAAATCAATCACATTCCAGAGAAAATATATTTATATGGATTCAATGACCTGTCGCCACAACTTCATTGTTTTTTTAAAACCGCAATCAACATTACCAGTGAAATAAATAATGACGATCAACATCGAATCCCCTTTTATGATCAAGAACAAGAAATATATACGCTTGCGCGTTGGGCTAAAGCCATTTCCACAACACATCACCACGCAAAAATTGGTTGCGTTATTCCATCATTAGACAAAATACGCGACCGTGTTGAACAAATTTTTTCAGAAAGTTTTGCCGAATCTGGATCATACACTGTCAGTAAAAACACGTTGCCGTTTAATATTTCTGC
>CAZKUQ010000114.1:0-5285 GCA_964555965.1 uncultured Coxiellaceae bacterium | reverse complement strand
AAAACCGTTAGCTACTTACCCCATCATTGCTGCTGCCTTAACAATACTCTCATTACAGAACAAAAATATTTCTATCGAAAAAATTTATTCATTACTTACTTCTCCATTTATTGGCGAATCAGAAACAGAATACTTACGCCGTGCACTATACGATACAAAATTACGTCAAGAAAATATTGAGTCAATCGATATCGAACATTTATTAAATTCCACATCAGATAGCAGGATTTCGATTAATAAAAATTGCCCTGCTCTTGCTAAACGCCTTGCAAAATTTTCGTCTTATCTCAACTCGATTGAGAATAAAAATTCTTTTAAACAATGGGCCAACATATTTAATGAACTTGTTGCTATCATGGGCTGGCCTGGTGAACGCAGCATTAACAGTGAAGAATATCAAGTTGTTGAAGAATGGATAAAACTCTTAGAAGATAATTTAACTACATTAGATGTAATTAGTGATACTGTTACATTTTCCGTTGCCTTAAAAACATTACAACGATTAGCAAATACAGTAAGTTTCCAACCAAAATCGCCTGAAACTAATATTCAAGTCTTAGGAATATTAGAAGCGGCTGGTATAGCATTTGACTACTTATGGGTTTCCGGCATGGATGATTTATCTTGGCCGCCACAACCAAAACCAAATCCATTTATTCCTAAACATTTACAACGTGAATTAAACATGCCGCATGCAACTGCTGAACGTGAACTAACTTATTGCCGGTATGTTACACAACAATTTATTTCACATTCACAAAACATTATATTTAGCCATGCGCTAAAAAATGATGAAATTGAATTACAATGCAGCCCATTAATTCGTCATATAAAAGAAATGACTGTTGGACAATTAACACTTTTACCGTTCGAATATCTTATCAATCAAATTTATCAATCTCGATATTTAGAAACATTAACAGATGATATTGCGCCATCGCATGAGGGAAATGAAAGAGTCCGTGGCGGTGTGAATGTCATTAGATTGCAGGCACTTTGCCCATTTAAAGCATTTGCTGAATGTCGCCTTCATGCACGCGAATTAGAAAAACCTGTCCCAGGTTTGCGTGCAAAAGATCGCGGCACCATTATTCATCAAATCTTACAGCGTTTTTGGAATAATGTGACTGATCATTCTACATTATTAACCTTAACTGAAACACAATTAAGCGTACTGGTTTCAAGTGTCATTGATCAAGTGTTATTAGAAAACCGTGCGACTTCGCAGCAAAAAACACGTTACTTAACACTAGAAAAAATGCGTCTTAATGAACTCATTCATGAATGGTTAAAAATAGAAATAGCAAGACCTCCTTTCAAAGTCATCATGAGTGAGCAATCAACTGAAATCAGTTTAAATCAATTAACATTATCGGTACGTATTGATAGAGTTGATGAATTACCTGATAAGAAAAAAATAATTATTGATTATAAAACAGGAAAAAATAATCAAATCAGCAATTGGTTTGGTGACAGGCCAGAAGAACCGCAATTGCCATTATATTGCTTAATTGATCCAGCGATGACAGCAAGCATTGCATTCGCACAAATTTATCCTGGCGATTTTAGCATGAAAGGTATTAGCCAATATTCATTAGAAATTAATGGTATCAAAAACATAAGTGATTTAAAAAATGATCCGCCAATCACTTGGGATAAAAAAATTAATGAATGGAAAACGATATTAACTAATTTATCTGATGATTTTTATCATGGTCATGCTCATGTGGATCCAAAAGATAAAAACGAAACCTGTTTATGGTGCCAAATAAAACCATTTTGCCGAATTTATGAAGAAGTCATCACAACATGAACTTAACTACCATTGAACAAGATTTACATCAACGTAAGTTAGCACTCGATCCAGCACAATCATTTATTGTGCAGGCACCGGCTGGATCTGGAAAAACTGAATTAATCATTCAACGATTTTTAACATTATTAAAATTTGTTAAAAAGCCTGAAGAAGTGTTATCGATTACCTTCACAAAAAAAGCAGCAAATGAAATGCGTGCTCGCTTGATTAAAGCATTAAAAAATGCAAATGATACCGAACCAGAATCCGACCATGCCAAATTAACATGGCAGCTAGCCAACCAAGTTTTACAACGTGATAAAGAACTAAATTGGAATTTGCTTTCCAATCCAAATCAATTACGCATTCAAACTATCGACTCCTTGTGCACATTTCTCACCCGTCAACTCCCTATTTTATCGCATCTTGGATCACAACCTGAGTTAGCTGATCAACCTGAATATTATTACGAAGAAGCTGTCAAAGAAGTATTACGTCACATTGAAGAAAATTATGCTTGGTCTGATGCCATCGCAAAATTGCTTTCTCATCTTGATAATGACATGAACAAAATGCATCAGTTATTAATTAACTTATTAGCAAAACGTGATCAATGGCTGCCATATATTATTTTTGATCATGATGATGAATCCATTCGTCATCAATTGGAAAATGATTTGCAAGCAGTCATTAGTGAGTGCTTGATATCAACTGCTGCTTTTTTTCCAAAACATCTCATTGCAGATACATTAAACATTGTGAGATTTACTGAGACCTGTGCCATGTCATTCCCGCGAAAGCGGGAATCTAGTGAGAATGATATGGATCCCCACTTTCGTGGGGATGACATCGAGAACAATTTAACCGCCTGGCAAAAAATCGCAAGACTATTATTAACCAAATCTTTTTCATGGCGTAAGCGTGTTGATGTTGAAATAGGATTTCCGCCATTAACTGAATTAAATGCAGAAGAAAAAGTCATACACAAAATTTATCGTGAGCAATTCAAAGAATTAATTGAAAAATTGACTGATCATGAAGTATTTCGTCTAACCTTGATTGATGTTTTACATCTACCAGATCCTACTTATTCTGATCAGCAATGGGGAATATTGCGCTCATTATTACATGTTTTAAAAATAGTATCAGCGCAATTACGTGTGATTTTTCAGCAGCACGGTAAAATTGATTTCATTGAAAATGCACAAGCCGCATTGCAAGCGCTCACTCATCATGACACACCAACTGATCTTGCACTTGTCTTAGATTATCAAATTCAGCATATTTTAATCGATGAGTTTCAAGATACTTCTTTTACACAATATCAATTACTTGAAAAATTAACTTCTGGCTGGCAAACCAATGATGGTAGAACACTATTCGTCGTGGGCGACCCCATGCAATCTATTTATCGTTTTCGCGAAGCTGAGGTAGGGTTATTTATTCGTATGCGTCTGCATGGCTTAAAACACATTCGCCTCACACCATTAACACTTGCCATTAATTTTCGTTCTACGCCTGAAATAGTTAAATGGAATAATCGACATTTTGAAAAAATATTTCCACAATCGAATGACATTGTCTCTGGTGCAGTTACTTATAGTCATAGCATTTCAAATCAACATCAACAACATGAAGATGATTCATTCACTAAGCTTTTTTGCCATCTCAATGGTAATGAACTAATTCAAGCAAATCATATCATTGAACAATTACATAAAATAAAAAATAATTATCCAAACGACAGCATCGCCATTTTAGTTCGATCTCGCTCACATTTATCATCACTCATTCCAGCACTTAAAAAAGCAAACATTGCCTATCAAGCCGTTGACATTGATCCTTTATATTCTCGACAGATTATTCAAGATTTATTATCGCTCACTTGTGCATTACTTCATCCGGCTGATCGCATTTCGTGGTTAGCTGTTTTAAGAGCACCATGGTGCGGCTTAACATTAGCTGATTTATTAAAAATAGCTGGCCCGCATCCTTACACCACGATTTGGCAACAACTACAAACAAAAAATGTTATTGCAACATTATCAGATGATGGACAAAAACGTCTTCATCGTGTGCTGCCTATTTTACAAAGTAAAATAGCAGATCGTGGTAGAAATGATTTACGCTTTTGGATTGAATCAACTTGGATGCTGCTTGGAGGGCCCGCTTGTTTAAATGATGAAATGGAAATAGAAGAAGCAAAAACATTTTTTCATTTATTAGAAGAGGTCTCAGATATTCAGTTAGATAAATTAAAAAATAAAATTAAAAATTTATATGCAAGCACTAACCATCATGCGTCACTGCAAATCATGACAATTCATACAGCGAAAGGGTTAGAGTTTGATACAGTCATCTTACCCCATCTTGAACGAAAAACACCTAACAATGACAAACCGCTTTTGTCATGGATGGAGCAACCACTGAGTCATGATGAAACCGCATTATTGCTAGCGCCAATTCATGCAACTGGCACTAAAAGCGATAAATTATATGATTACATTAATCGACAGCAGCGCGTTAAAGCTGATTTTGAAACAGATCGTTTGCTTTATGTTGCTGCTACGCGCGCTAAAAAACGTTTATATTTATTTTGTAATGCAGAAAAAAATTCTGCTGGTGAGTTGAATAGTGATAGCGGTAGCTTTTTAGAAAACTTATTGCCACATGTTAAAAATCAAGTTGAGCTCATTGAGCATGAAGAAATATTATGTGATAGCAAATCATCTTCTTCGGCTTCAAGGCCTATCAAACGTTTATCTACTGATTGGTCAAATCCAATTACAGATTCAACCAATTTTTCACTTGCTTTACATTATAAACAAAGCGGCTTTTTACTAACTGATAGCACACCAAAACACATTGGTACAGTGACTCATCACATTTTGCAATTACTTTCACAAACAGGCATTGAATGGTGGATGAATCATTCTCTTGAAAAAAAACATGAATTCATTCGTTATCATTTGCAGAAATTATCAATTGCTAAATCAGTATTATCTGAAGCGGTACAATTTGTTTTTCGTTTAATTGAAAATACATTATCAGATCCGCGCGGCCAATGGATTCTAAAAAAGCATGTTGATGCGCAATCTGAATTTGATATTTCAGTCAGCATTAAGAACAATGTTGAACGAATTGTGATTGACCGAACTTTTATTGATGAAGATGGTATACGTTGGATCATTGACTATAAAACTTCGGCATTGTTTGATCATGAAATTGAAGAATTTTTAGAAAAAGAACAAGAAAAATATTTTAATAAAATGCATCATTACGCATCTGCGTTTAAATTAATGAGTCAACATCCTATTCGTCTTGCATTATATTTCCCCGCTTTGCCTGCCTGGGTTGAATGGGAAAGTGAAGTGTAAACCCTCGTCATCCCCGCGTAGGCAGGGATCTCTATGTAATGTTTATAAACGCAAATTCTGGTTAAGCAATTAAGTAAGACTGTTGTCATGCCAGCCGCGCGTTTTTTGCGCGA
>CAZKUQ010000113.1:0-6278 GCA_964555965.1 uncultured Coxiellaceae bacterium | reverse complement strand
CGCCTGTCATATCGTCTTCCCCGACAATGCCGCCTATGGCGATCCGGATTATCCCTGGGAGGCATATGTATAAAACAAAACGCCGAAAAATATGGCGTCAAGAGCGGATGTCTGCCTGAAATGACCTCAAAATACCCTCCCGTTTCACCGAATCACCAAAATCCGCCTCCCTCTCGCTTAAACCCAACGAAACGCCGTCGTCGCCTCATTTCTCAACACAATATGTTGTGACAATATCTCCTGACAATATCTCATGCTTCCAAAATCCAGTTGACACACAAATTTTCTCTACATATACTCCCACTACAAAAAAGCAATACCTTACCAAAAAAATATCAAATCAAAGGAACACATACGTGGAAACCCATAAGACCCTGATTTTTGTTCCAACATACAACGAACGCGACAATGCACCGGATCTTTTTAAGCAGATCCTAACCTTGGGGCTGGCTGCCGATATCTTGTTTCTTGACGATAATTCTCCAGATGGAACCGGCCAAATCCTGGATGACCTGGCAGCAACACACGATTGTCTGCACGTCATTCATCGAACAGGGAAACTGGGCATTGGTAGTGCACATGTCGAAGGAATCCAGTGGGCCTACAGTCATGGATACACACGTCTTGTGACCATGGACTGCGATTTCACCCATTCTCCAATAGATATTCCCCGGTTTTTTGAGGCACTTTCTGGAAATGATGTTGTGGTTGGATCACGATGGATGCAGGCCGACAGCTTGGACGAATGGAGCGCCTTCCGGAAATTTCTCACGGGCCTAGGTCACTTTCTGACTCGGGACCTTCTGAAGGTACCCGTTGACGCTACAGGCGCATTCCGCATTTATGATCTGACCCGTATTCCGCGACATGTCTTTAATCGGGTCACGGCACAGGGCTACGCGTTTTTCTTTGAAAGCCTCTTTCTGTTGATCCGCAACAATTATCGCGTCCGTGAGATTCCAATCATGTTGCCAAAACGTACATACGGTCATTCAAAAATGCGATTTTATGATGCTATAAGTGGCGCCGGCAGAATCGTCAAACTGTATTTTGCCACCATCCTTAATCCGGAGCAATTCTGTGTTTCAGAACCCTTCACCCAGTTGAATCCTCATTTGGTTGATCCCCAGAATTGGGACGAATATTGGGAGAAGAAAAAACGGGCAACAAGCGCAATATATGACATCATCGCCGCAACATACCGAAACCTGATCATCAAGCCGCAGCTGAATCGATTCATCCGCAAACATTTCGCCAGGGGATCACAACTGCTGCACGCGGGATGCGGCAGTGGCCAGGTGGATTCCCAGATTCAAAGAGAGATGCTGATCACCGAGGTAGATATTTCAGCCGCTGCCTTGGCCATGTGTTGCAAGCATAACCCCTGGGTTCAGCAGGTCCTCCAGACGGACATCATGGACTTGCCGTTTCCAGACGGATCGTTTGACGGGGCTTACAATATCGGTGTCATGGAACACTTCACAGAAGCGGAAATTCGTAAAATTCTCCTGCAATTACATCGTGTAGTCAAGCCTCGCGGCAAAGTGGTTATCTTCTGGCCACATACGCGGGCAACCAGTGTCCTGTTTCTTCATTGCGTTCATTGGTTTCTCAACCAAATTCTGAGACAAAATGTCCGCTTACACCCGGCAGAGCTTTCCCTCTTCCGCTCCCAGAATGAAATTGAGCATTTATTAAAGGAAATTGGCTTCCATATCATAGATTACTACTTTGGCCCCCGCGACATGTATGTTCAGGCCGTCTTGGTAATGGAGAAATGCTGAAAGAACCAGAATCATTAGACAGCGCCGGGAACCTCCGCATCACCACTCCCCATGCTCAAGGCATAAAGAGGATGGGATACCTCGAAATGGTCTGCATGATCGTGTTGTTGCTTGTGATTTTCATCATCTATTATCAAATGATGTTTCATGGCGGGAACTTTTGAACGACGTCCCGATTTTTGTCAAATCGACAACTGCCCATATCTTGGAAGAACTTTTTATTGACATACAAGTGCACACTACCTATACTTCCTTTATCCAAAAGCGACTTCTTATCGAAAAAAATCCAACATATAGGGGAAAAACATGTACTGTGAAATAAATAAATGTCGTATTTGTGAAAGTGCAAATTTAAATACGATGCTATCTCTTGGTGGGCAGTATCTTACTGGAGTTTTTCCAAAATCACCCAAAGAATTGCTTACAAAAGGACCGTTAGATCTTGTCTGGTGCTCCAATTGTGGTCTTTTGCAAATGAAACAATCGTATAATTTAGATGAGATGTACGGAGAAAACTATGGGTATCGCTCTGGTCTTAATACCTCCATGGTACGACATTTACAACAAAAAATTCATACGTTAGAATTATTGGCAAAACCAACAGATAAAGACGTGGTTGTCGATATAGGCAGTAATGATGCAACTTCACTAAAAGCATATTCCGGTACATACCGCAGGGTGGGAATAGACCCAACTGGCAAAAAATTCAAGGAACATTATGCTAATGATATTTCACTGATCCCGGATTTTTTTTCAGCGCAGATATTTCAGAAGCAATTCGCGAAAGAAAAAGCCAAGATAATAACCTCAATTGCTATGTTCTATGATTTGGAAAACCCAGTAGCATTTGTTAAAGATATTGAAACAATACTTGCAGATGATGGTATTTGGCATTTTGAGCAAAGTTATATGCCGAGTATGCTGCGCAGTAATGCATATGATACAATTTGCCATGAGCATTTGGAATTTTATTCATTCCAAGTTGTAAAAAATATGCTTGAGAACTGTGGTTTGAGAATTGTTGATGTACAGATGAATTCTATTAATGGTGGTAGTTTTGCCTTAACAGTTTGCAAAAAATCGGGACCATATAAATCCAATACTCCGATTATTAACTGGATGTTAAAACAAGAGCAGGATATGGGATTGGATACCCCAAAACCATATCGTGATTTTGAAGAGAGAGTTTTTCGACATCGAAAAAATTTAACAGAATTAATTGAGGCTTTGGTAAATGATGGGAAAAAAATAATCGGGTATGGCGCCAGCACCAAAGGGAATGTTTTACTTCAATTCTGCGGTTTGACTTCAAAACACATACCTTTTATTGCGGAAGTAAATGAAGATAAATTTGGCTCATATACTCCGGGAACAAACATCTCGATAATCTCTGAAAATGAAGCAAGGGCAATGAATCCTGATTATTTTTTAGTATTGCCATGGCATTTTAAGAATGGAATACTTGAGCGTGAAAAAGAATATATGGCGCATGGAGGGAAATTTATTTTCCCCTTACCAGAAATTGAAATTGTATAGTATATGAAAGCTCTAATTTTCGGTGCAAATGGCCAGGACGGATATTATCTTAATCAACTTTTAATTAATAATAATATCAAGGTAATCGGTGTTTCAGATTGCCCAGATAATTGGATAAGAGGTGATGTTGGCAATTTTAATTTTGTAGAAGAAATCATAAAAAATAATCATCCCGATTATATATTCCATTTCGCTGCTGTTTCCACCACACGACATGAAACCTTGTTTGACAATCATCATGCAATTAGTACCGGAACTATAAATATTCTTGAATGTGTAAAAATTCATTACCCTGCCGCTAAAGTCTTCCTGTCGGGTAGCGCAATGCAGTTTAAAAATGAAGGCCTCCCGATAGATGAAGAAACCCCTTTTGATGCAAACAGCGCTTATTCAGTTGCGCGCATACATTCAGTATATGCTGGGCGTTATTATCGACAGACTTTTGGAATCAATGTTTACAGTGGATATTTTTTTAATCATGATAGCCCCTTGCGTACCGAACAACATGTAAATAAAAAAATTACTGCTGCTGTTGTCCGAATAGCGAAAGGAAACAGTGAAAAATTGGAACTTGGCAATGTCGATGTGCGAAAAGAATTTAATTATGCTGGTGATATTGTAGATGCGGTCTGGATGCTGGTAAATCAAGATAAAATATATGAAGCTGTAATTGGAAGTGGAAAAGCATATAGTATTAAGGATTGGACCGAGTATTGTTTTAAAACAGTGAATAAAAACTGGAAGGACTATGTAATCACAAAACAGGATTTTGTGCCCGAATATGAAATATTAGTAAGCAATCCAAAATTAATAAAAAGTCTTGGATGGCAACCGAAAGTTGATTTTTATCAATTAGCAGAAATGATGATGAGCCAATGATAGTATTATTTGAACCTCACTGTAGAGGATTTGCTCATGAACAATTCAAAGCAATTAACAATTATTACAAGTTAAAGTTTGATTTTTGAAGGTATTAATTGTTAAATTCATCATTATGTAAAGAAATTGAGTTTAAATTAAATAATTGATTTACTGTCGTAAAAATATTCTTTAACTATAGAAAAACATGAAAGAACTGAAAGATCATATAATTGGATTACAGCTTTTGTTTAATTCAAAATGGAGCTTTAGATTTATTATATCGGCGATAATTCTTTTTTCGATCATTTTACGTTTAAAAGGTATTTATTGGGGGATTCCCACTGTCGATATCCCTCATATTCCCTTCCATCCAGATGAAGCATGGGCAATGAATGTATTAAAGGAATTCAATTTAGAAAAATTTAATTTCAACATGCATTCTGCACATAGAGAGGGAAGCTTAAGTTATTATATTATTCTCACTATAATTTGTTTTCTAAAAGCAATAGGATATATTCATTCAATGCCGAATAATATAATCGGGATTACTGCAGATTACAGCAAAATATTACTTGCAGGTCGACAAGTAACAGTTTTTTTTGATATTCTTTCAGTAGTGTTAATTTATTTTATAATAAAAACAATAACGAAAAGCAGGCAGGCTCCTCTAATAGGAATGTTTGTTTTTGCTATAATGCCATTTGAAATTATATATTCACATTATATGAGATCGCACATTTTTGCTAATTTTTTTATTCTTGTTGTTATTTATTTGTCAGTTTTATTGTACGAAAATCAGTATAATAATAAGCTGTATTTCTTTATTGGTTTATTCAGTGGTTTTGCTACCGCAACAAAATATAATTCAATAATAATTGTTTCAATGCCAATTATGATTTATTTAGGGCTTGCAATTAATAAAATGAAATTTACCAAATTTAAATTTCCAAAAGCAATCTTAATGATTCTTCGAGATAAAAGAATATATCTTCTACTCTTAGCACTTTTGTTAGGATTTTTTATAACTGATCCATATTTATTTTTGCAGTTTAACCAGGCAAAAGCAACACTTGCTGAACAAGCATCTTATACAGCTACTAAAGAATTTTCACTGGCTAATATATATAATTTATCAAGACTTAGGGTGTATGTAGATCATCTTATACCATATGGTACTCTTCCTTTTCTTTGGCTTTTATTATATAGTTCAACAGTTTATTTATTATTCAGAAGTAAACTATATCTGGTAAGTTTGCCGTTTATAATATTTTTATTTTTGTTTCTTTATCCAATGGCTAAAGGATATGTATATCCTGATTTTATAAGGGCCGCTCTTTTAATATTTCCCATTCTAGCAATTTTGGTTGGTATTGCTTTTGATGATTTATATATTTTGTTAAAAAATCCAAGAAAAAAGATTGTAGTCTGGTTGCTTTTAATTGTTATTTGCACTCCTACGGTTTTATATGATTGGGCCTATGTAAGTGCAATGGAAAGAAATGATCCTCGGATTCAGCTTTATAATTTTTTTAAAGCTAAAGTTGATATAAATAAACCGATCAATATCGCACTTATTGCATCCGATCAGCTTAATTATTTTCTTGTTCGCCCAACTTTGGATATTTATAATAATGCAATAAGGTTTGATAATTTAGAAGAATCACAATTATCTACATGTAATGATCAATATCTATTGTTTTATGCTTTTGAAGCATCGCATTATTCATTAGCTAATGATCGTTTGAAGAAATTTACTGAATCAGGTAAGTTTGAATTTATACAATCCTTTGAAAATCCGATAAAATTAAATGGTTATATTTTTAAATTTCCAAATAATCCGCATGACCTTGTATATCCTTTCCCGACAATTTATCTTTTGAAAGTCATAAATAAGTTACATTGATAATGAATATAAAATTTTCCACTCATGCCTTGTTTTGGAGGCGCCCTTTTATTCCTGCCTTGATCGGGGGGATGACTATCGGGAGAAGGATCGCCAGCAGGGCAACGCCCCACATGACCATGCAGATGGGCGATTCCCAGAGACTCTCGATCCTCCCTCCGGAGATGATCAGCGTCTGCCGGAAGGATCTTTCC
>CAZKUQ010000112.1:3709-6365 GCA_964555965.1 uncultured Coxiellaceae bacterium | reverse complement strand
CGCGCCGCTCGCATGACAACAGTCTTGCTTAATTGCTTAACCAGAATTCGCGTTAATAGATCCCCACTTTCGTGAGGATGACGTATTAATCTGGTACTACCCCACTAACACATTGTAAGAAGATGTCATTATTTCTCTGCCGCCGTAAGCAAAATTGCAATTACGTCCGACAATTTTTCCAGGATGTAGGCCATTGTTATAACGCGCTTGGCAAATATAAAGCGGATGACCATTTTCATATCCACCACTGATAGCGTTGTTAGGTAAGCGACCATTGCGAGAAGAAACCCACGCGAGTGGACCGCGGCTCACTAACACTTGATAGTCGGGAATCATGACTTCTTGACCACCATAAGAAAAATTACAATTTTGTCCAACAAGTTTTCCGGGATGTACACCACCATGATATTCAGCTTGGCAAATGTATAGTGGACGACGATTTTCATAACCACCTTGAACAGCGTCTGCGGGAATAGTGCCATTATCAGCCATCACCCAATGTGGTGGTTGGCCATGTCGGCGATGTGTTTTCACATAATAAGTAGTTGGTTGTTCTGCAACATAGACAGGTGAATTGCTTGGAATGTTTACTTCAACGGTAAAATTTTTTCTTTTTCGTTTCCAAACCGTTGTGCCTGTTTGTACGGATGAGCCTGATTGAACTGATGACCCACTTTGACCGTTTTGGCTAGAATAATAACCGCCATTGTTATTGTTTTGATCGGAGTAATATCCGTTTGCATAAACGTTATTTGTTAATTGAAATAAGCCAGCTGTTGCAATAGCAACTGTTATCATATTGCGTATTTTCATCGTGTCTCCGCGAAATTTAGTAAAGTTTTTCATCCAATGAGGGAAAGTCACGATCCATGCGGTAGCAAAATTCTGCGGGATTTTATTAAAATGTGCAACACTCTCATCTCGTGAATGTGTCATCCCAGAGAATGCGGGGGCGGGAATGGCGTGTTTTTGGCGTGAAATGATAATGCAGTTTTCACACTTCTTGATAAACAGGAATATGATAAATTTTTGCAAGCTTAATCAAACTTTCAATTAGAAATTCGGCCGAAAATAAAAAACCATTACTATAAAACAATTCATCACGAGAAACGGGATGAGTGCTTTGTTGGATTTCATCTTTCAGTTGGCTAAGTGATGGTACATGAATATGTTCATTCATCGGATTTTCTGTTTCAATCACACGGATAATCACATCAAGTGCTTTAAGAATCGTTTCATTAAATTTTTGTAAATTAGATGATTTTTTAAATATAGTTTGCATGGTTTTCATGCGTAACAAAGCGGTGTGCATGAAAGTGATGGAGCGAAGAATTTCACGTTCAGAGAGTAATGATTCCATGAAATCATCGGGATTAAAAGCAGAACCAAGCGGTTCACGTTTCGATTCTTTAGCTAGCTGACGTTGTTTTAATAGTGATTTTACAATTGCCTCATCTAAATCATGGTAATCAAATTCTTCGGTTGACGTTGATGATTCTTTATTAGAAGTAAGTGCTTTCACATAAAAATCACGTAGTTGAGTGAGAGTCGCTGCTTGTGCTCGGCGAAGATGAGTGCGAGCATGAATGGGCAAAATAAATTGTGAAATCAAGGTAGCGATTAATAGTCCAATGGCGATTTCCAAAAATCGTTCCAACGCGAAAATAACAGTTGGCTGCTGGCCTAACATAATGATAGCAGTGGTTACGGCGCCTAATGTGCCAGCATAAGTCATGCTTTCTTGACTAGTTGCAAGATAGCTAAAAATAAAGCTGGATAATGCAATGATAAAGACAACCGCTGTATGCGAATCGCCAACCGTTAGAATAGTAATGATCGCAAATAAGCAGCCTATCATCGTGCCCAAAAAACGCAAATAAGCTTTTTGTACCACGCTGCCTACATAAAGCTGTGCACACATGACCACAATGATAGTAATGACAACCCATTGATCAGCAGGGAGGCCGATCACTCGCGCGAGGGTAAGGCCAATCACACAAGCAAGAGCAGTTTTAATGCTATGACTAAGACGCTCGACATCAATAAATTTATTTAATGTTTTGAAATATAGCACTATTGCCGCCCAAGTGTACTGCGTAACATCCAGGCTGTTTTATCGTGCTCTTTTTTGCGCTGAATGAATAAATCCAAGGTGGCTTCATCATCACATTCTTTCGCTACTTCAAATAATTTAACCAGTGATTTTGAAATACTTTCATGATCATTGGCTAATTCCAGCACCATTTTTTCTGCTTTAAGATCATGATCACCTTCATGTAAGACAGATAATTTTAAGAATTCTGCAAATGAACCTGGGGCTTTATGATGAAGCGCGCGAATGCGCTCAGCAATTTCATCGGTGGCGGCCGCCAGTTGATTGTATTGTTCTTCGAACATTTTATGTAGGCTATAAAAATCCGGGCCATCTACATTCCAATGAAAATTTTGGGTTTTCAGATAAAGTACATAAGTGTCAGCTAATAAATGAGATAAGCCTTCAACTAGTTTCATTGGTTTTTTCTTAAGCAAAATAAGTTTGTTTTTCATCTTTTCTCTTCCTGATAGTGATGTTATTGAAATTAAAACCCTAGGAGTTCCCGCTGAAACTCCTTCAATTGTTTATATACTGCGCACAAACAAAGCTTGTGCTGGAACG
>CAZKUQ010000112.1:0-3693 GCA_964555965.1 uncultured Coxiellaceae bacterium | reverse complement strand
CCCTCTAAGAACACCCCATCGCGTAAGGTCAGCGGGAGCCGCTGTTAAAACCCTATAATACAGCTAAAAGGTGAATAGCAAGTAATCTATTATCAAAATAAAAGATATATTTTCCATTAAGCCAACCTATTTGCTTGCTGATATGGGAAATATTTAATAGAATAACGGCCGTTACTGCGGGGTGGAGCAGTCTGGTAGCTCGTCGGGCTCATAACCCGAAGGTCGTAGGTTCAAATCCTGCCCCCGCTACCAAATAAAAAGTGTGAAAAACAAAAGCCCCTTATGGGGTTTTTTGTTTATGGTGGGTATGGTGCCCACTTTTTGTATGAGATACGAAAAAAACATGAGAAAAATTGATCTGGCATTGCAAGAACGACTAGCAACATTGATTAGTTCAATGGGGTATGAGCTAGTAGGGTGTGAGTTAAGCCCTCAGGGTCGAAACATGATTTTTCGAATTTTTATTGATAAAGAAAACGGCGTCACCTTGGATGATTGTTCGACAGTGAGTCATCAGGTGAGCGCGATGCTGGATGTGGAAGATCCATTTACAGGGCGATATTCATTAGAAATTTCATCGCCAGGAATTGATAGACCATTATTTGAGCTAAAACATTACCAGAAATATATCGGCAGCGCTGTCAGGATTAAGTTAAAAGCAGCTATTTTACAACGCAAACAATATAAAGGCCGATTGCTTCGAGTAGAAGGTGATAATATTGTCATTTTGGTCAATGAAACGGATCAGGAAGTAAGTTTGCCATTTTCTGCGATAGAAAAGGCAAATGTGATTGGCGAAGTTAAAATATAGTATAGTGCCTGTCGTCAAATTAAGATTTTTGTTTAAAGACAAGGCAAAAATGGCGAGAAAAGCGGAGTTTACGGAAAAGTAAATGAGCATTTTCGAGCCGTTTTTAGCGCCATATTTAAACAAAAAGATAATATGACGGCAGGTACTAAGGTGCGAAGGTTGCGAGTCGATCATGGGCTCTTTATGAAACCTGAGCGTTGAGATAAACAGGTTGGATGATGTGCGAGGTCGCGCTATGAACAAAGAGATCTTATTAGTAGTTGAAGCAGTATCCAACGAAAAAGGTGTGGATAGAGAAGTTATTTTTCAAGCGATAGAAGCAGCACTTGAGACAGCGACAAGAAAAAAAGCGGAAGAAGATATTGATGTTAAAGTTGAAATCAATCGCAAAACAGGTGACTACGAAACATTTCGTCGTTGGTTAGTGGTAGCTGATGACAACATTGAAGAAGATGATGGTGGATTTACGACTTTTAGATTAGTTGAAGCACGAAAAAGACAGCCCAACATTAACGTGGGTGAATTTCTCCTCGAACCAATGGAGTCCATCGAGTTTGGTCGTATTGCTGCGCAAAAAGCAAAACAAGTTATTATCCAGAAAGTGCTTGAAGCTGAGCGTATGCAAATTATTAATGCTTATAAAGAAAGAATCGGACAATTGATAAACGGCACTGTTAAAAAAGTCACACGCGATTTTATTATTCTCGATTTAGGCAACAATGCAGAATCATTTATGCCGCGTGCAGAAATGATTCCACAAGAAGCTTTTCGGGTTGGCGATCGTGTTCGTTCCTATCTTTATGATATTCATACCGATGGTGTGAAGAGCCCGCAAATTTTGGTGAGCCGTATTCGCCCAGAAATGTTAATTGAATTATTTAAAATAGAAGTACCTGAAATTGGTGAAGAACTAATTGAGGTGAAAGCAGCCGCTCGTGATCCAGGGTCACGTGCAAAAATTGCTGTTAAAACCAATGATGGACGGATTGATCCAGTTGGTGCATGTGTTGGTATGCGCGGTTCGCGTGTTCAAGCTGTCTCTGGCGAATTGGGCGGCGAGCGTATTGATATTGTGTTATGGGATGATAATCCAGCTCAATTAGTTGTTAATGCAATGGCACCTGCTGAAGTGGCATCGATTGTGGTGGATGAAGATACGCACACGATGGATATTGCAGTGAAAGCAGATCAATTATCTCAAGCGATCGGACGTCACGGGCAAAATGTGCGATTAGCCAGTGATCTCACTGGTTGGAAATTAAATGTCATGACCGAAGAAGAAGCGCATGCAAAATCAGCCGCAGAAGGTGAGAAGGTTTTGGTTCTCTTTCAAGAAAAATTAAGTGTGGATGAGTCAGTAGCAGAAGCATTAGCTAATGAAGGTTTTTCCTCATTGGAAGAAATTGCATACGTGCCGGTTCAAGAATTATTAGAGATAGATGGATTTGATCAGGCGCTCGTCAATTCATTACGTGAACGTGCAAAAGCAGCATTGTTAACACAAGCAATTGCAGAAGAGCAAGCATTAGAAGCTGAGCCTGCCCAGGATTTATTGGACATGGAAGGCATGGATAAACATATAGCCTATATTTTGGCAAGCCACGGTATTGTGACGCGAGAAGATTTAGCTGAACAATCAGTGGATGATTTACTTGATATTGGAGAATTTAACGAAGAATTAGCAGCAAAATTAATTATGACCGCTCGTAAAATTTGGTTTGATGATGAAGTGTAAGTAAAAAGAGGCCACTCGTGGTAAATAAAACAGCGAAAGAAACTGATAAAAAAGAAGGCGTGTCGGTCAACCAATTTGCTGAAGAAATTGGTGTAAAAGCAGATCGATTACTTGGTCAGTTTAAAGATGCAGGTATTAATATTGCTAGCGTCAATGATTTGGTAAGTGAAGAGCAAAAACAAAAATTATTACGATATCTACAGCAACATCATGGCGCTAAACAAGATATGGCGCCTGAAAAAATCGTATTGCGTCGTGCAAAGACCAGCGAAATTAAATTGGGCAGAGCACATGGCGCAGGAAAAACAGTGAGCATTCAAGTTCGTAAAAAACGAACTTATGTGAAACGCTCATTAGTTGAAGATGAAGCAAAAAAAGCGGAAGAAGCGGCAGACATGAATATTGACACTGCTGCTCCTCTTGATACAACAGAACACGTTGCCTCAATTCATGCGCCCATACCTCAAAGTGCTACGCAAGCAGCGAGCGCGGTGCCTGAAAAAGTTGTTGATCTAGAAGCTTTTGTTGAAGAGCAACCAGTCGTTCCACCAGAAGCAGCGACCATTCCTGTTAAGCCAGTATCTCAGGAAAGTGAAGAGGAAAAATCTAAACAAGCAGCTCTTAAGCGCAAAGAAAAACATCGTGTTAGTGAAGCTGAAGAGGCAGAAAGTGAGCGGCATCGAAAGAAAAAAAGATCGCGCGATACCACGACCGATAGCAGAAATTTTGAAGCACTGCTTTCACGCGGCGCAGATTTAAGCCGTGTCTTTAAAAGTGTTGACGATGATGTGGATCATGGATTTAGAAAATTTGCTAAAACACGTTCAGGTCATGCTAAGGTCAAAGTCCAAGCATTTACGAAACCAACCGCACCTGTTGTCAAAGAAGTCGAAATTCCTGAATTGATTAATTTAGGTGAATTAGCGCAACGCATGTCAGTGAAAGCTGCCGAAGTGATTCGTGTGTTGTTGAAAATGGGCGTGATTGCAACGATTAATCAACCCATCGATCAAGATACAGCAGTGTTGGTAGTTGAAGAGCTGGGACATAAAGCAAAGCCGGTTAGCTCTAATGCAGTAGAAGAAGATTTAGCAAAGTTCGTTGAAATTCAAGGCGAAGCATTGCCGCGTCCACCAGTGATTACTAT
>CAZKUQ010000111.1:0-6447 GCA_964555965.1 uncultured Coxiellaceae bacterium | reverse complement strand
ATAAAGCTCAAAGGCTTTGATGAGATGCTGTGGGTTAAACACCGTTTCTGCTTTTGAGTGTGTCGTGAAATCCGTCCTAAATTTCTCAAGCTTGCTCCAGAGCGCAGTTGAATTAGGCAACTCAAGATCGAGTGCTTTATCTAAGTCACCATAATTGCTTTGGCTAATCGCATCGACAATCGCGTCAAAATCAAACGGTTTTTGTTCTGCATAATACTTTTCGTGCCCCTCTGGAAAAACAGTTTGGTACTGGCGAGCGATTTCATCTTTTTGCATGTATTTCGCTAACATCCCGCACATTTCATCATCCATGGCACGAAGTGCTAATTGAAACGCAGTGCCTTTCTGCCTGCGCCTGGAATAATCTTTCACTGTCACTTTTTCGGTGAGGAGTTTTTCTACGAGTATGGGATTTGCTTTAAGCATTTCCTCTGCTTTTGCCATATCCCCATAAGCAATGTATTGACTTAATTGAGTCGCTAGCGGATCTTGTTTTTTGAAAAATCCTTCGACTACATTGACTACTTTTTTCTTTTCTTCTTGTGCCTGGTTTACCCAGTTATTGTCAGGAACAAGTTGTTGCAACGTTTCATTCTCTAACAACAATTGACGGCCTTTTTTGGTGCTGACTAAAGCTTCCGCCACCGTCTTGCCTTTGTATTTGCCAGTGGGAATGAGAGCCTTCACGCCATCAGCCGTTATCTTTGCGACTATCTGCTTATTCTCATGCAACCAGTAAAGCGTCTCTTGTTTATCATCGCCACTAAACAGTAATCCTAGCGCTGCATTGATATCAGCGCCTTTTTCAATGTGGGCTTTAACAGCAGCAACATCACCTTTTTGTATGGCAATGGAAAAATATATTTTTTGTAAAACAGATTGCGATTTCAATTGCACCGTTAATTGAGGAGCTTGATCATCCAATATAGATAAGATGGCTTCTTGATCTTTGAATGTTTTACCTTTGAGATAAGCAGTGACTAAACTTGCTTTTTGATCAATCGTCCACGCACTGAAAAATTCCAAACATGCAGCTAATTCATGACCATTTGGAATCAGCGAATTCAGTGCTTTTGAATTCAGTGACTCAGGAAGGCCAACCCAAAAGATCGCTTCTTCAGCTGATAACTCAGCATATTTCTCTTCAACCAGTTTCTTAAAAAGCATGAGATTGACGCGCTGCCAGTTAACATCGATAGTAAGCGCGTCTTCATCTGTCTCGAGCAATTCAGCATTATCTTTAATATCGATAAAAGGTTTCACCACCTCAAGAAATTTATAATAGAGAGCAGATCCTTCTCCATTATTTTTCCCTTTATAACCATGCATGGCTATCAAATTCTCAATTTGTTCACGCAGTCCACTGACTATTCCCAGTAAGCCAAAGCGATTTGCAAATCCTTCGGCTAATATTTTTTCTATATCATCATCAGAGAGGTCACTACTACCTGTCTGGAGATAAGTATCATTTTTATTAATAGGCGGCACACCATAACCGAAAGAGTCTGCAATCACAAAAAATCGCGAGTGTACATGCACCCCTTGTGCGTTCTTTTGTGCATATGTGCGTGCAATTTTGTCCACCAGGTCGTAGCGTGCTTTTGCTAATAATTCATCGAAGTTTTTGGGTATATCAAAGAGAGCAAGAAGGAAATTGACTCTATTGTTGAATCCCGGTGAGCATTGGGTAATATCTTCATGAATGCGCGATGCAATGATGTATTTTTGGGACTCGTTCGTTTTAAGGTCCGTATAAATGCAATAGAGCTTGCGCAATGACTTTAGTAGTTGAGATTTTAAAGAGTAAGTCGATTTTGAACCCGCATGTCGATTGAACTCATTGATAAATGCTTCTTTTTCAGTTCCGCGTACATTTTTTTTTGCTTCGTGATCATAAAACTCGCGGTTTTTTTCTGTGTGATTGAGTTTCAAGTGTGTGGCGAGTCGCCCTTGAAAATCAGCAAGCCAATCAGCACGAAGATTATCTGGCACCACGATAGCTGGGCGCTTTGGCTGTTCTGCATAGCATTTGTTACTGTTCAGGTTTGGCATGGAACTCTCGTTTTATCTGTGTGTTAGGGCAGTAATGGTCATTATTTTATCAGGGACGTGCTGAGGTGAGGTTAAGAGAAGCTTAAAAAACAAAAATTGTGTACGGTTCCGAACAAAATTAACCAAAGTCTGACTTCATACAATGTCCTCATGTTGACGACAAAACAACAAACCGATTCCGATAACGTCCAGCAACAGCCTCTGATTTTTTGGGGGTCTAGCTGGGGCCTAATTAAAATTATTTATTTTTAAATTTATAAAATAAATTTGTTGTTGCACCTTCAGTCATTAAAATATTTTTTTCGACAAGTTCTTTTAGTTCACGCTGCAGAGTTCTGCGAGTTACTTTCGGGTACGCATTTTCAAACTGTTGAATAGTAATACCACCATGTTTTGATATATATTCAATAGCTAATTTCTGCCTATCAGATAAATGATATTGCTTTATTATTAAATCTTGTTCTATTGCTTGCTTACTCAGCAACTTCACTTCTTGTAACTGGATTGATAACGCATGAACAAAATATTCAAGCCATCCCGTCATATCCATATCATTTTGACGCACACTTTGGATCGCTTGATAGTAATCCGTTCTATTACGATCATAATATTCACTGATGGTGAATAATTTTTTGAAATCATAACCTTGCTGATATAGACAAAGCGTTGATAACAGACGAGCTATTCGACCATTTCCATCTAAAAATGGATGTATGTGCACTAATTGAAATTGTGCTATTCCAGAAATTAAAACCGGGTGAATCTCATTTTCATCATTAATCCATTCCACCAACTCTTGCATCATTTGCGATACTTCATACGCAGGTGGTGGAGTATAAATAACATCTTTGGTTTTTGAATTAATGACATAATTTTGTGTTTTTCGATATTCGCCTGGCGCTGCTGAATTTCCTCGCACATCCTCAACTAAACGCTTATGAATCTCGCGTATCAATCCTTCTGTGATAGGCTCACCATCACCAACATAATTTGATACTAGATCAAATACATTTCGATAATTCAAAAGTTCTCTCGCATCATCAGGATTTACTGCATCCAAATGCTGCCCTTCCCATATCTGTTCAGATTGTTCGAGTGTAAGCTGTGTACCTTCAATATGGGTTGTGTGGTGCGCTTCCAAAATCAGCGCCTGACTCTGCATTTTGGCTATCCACTCATCTGACAAAGTTGCTGCTTCCAAAAACCCACGTGCGCGTTCAATCGCCGTAAGGTCATTAGCAATTAAATTAGTGATCGTTAATTTCGGCTTAAACATAATTTACATCTCCTTGGCACCATCATATCAATGTCGCAAGATTGTCGCAAGAATTGTCGCGAGAATGTCGCAAGAATTGTCGCAAGGTTGTCGCTAAATTCCTTTTTATAAACAATGGATTATCATGCAACTAAGCGAAGGATAAAAAATTACTGGAATTTATCGGGATAAAGATGAAGATTCAAGCGCGAAACGTCTCAGTATATTTTTAGCTGGGATCTAGTAATGGTAAAAGATGGGTTTTCTACCCAAAGAATTTTAATGAATGGATCCCTGCTCTCGCAGGGATGCTTCGCGCTTACATCGCTTTTTTCTTTGGTGGCAAAACACATCTTCAGTTTGGAATTATCAAGAATTGGCACAATGGTTTATTGAAACTTGTTTTGATGTAAACACCGCAATATTTGCGGCTGGATTACAACTAAAACACATCACACAATCGTGCATGACCTATGCCTTACAGGTTCTTGAATTGTCGGCTGGTGTGTGCGTCGTATAAATTTTCCAAGCTCGATGTTTTTGCTCGACATAAGTTTGTACATCTTCCAGCCCCGCGTCGGCGCCACACCCCGCGTAATCAAAACCAAGCCCAGATAAAGATGATGGATCAGATAAAGGATAAATAGAATTGCTGCCAACCCAGAAACTAAACGACCTCGTTGACTTTTCTTTTTCTACAACCCGATTATAAATTCCTTGCGCAAAATCTTGTGCAATATTCGATGGCAAAAATCGTTGTACGAAACCTATTACCTGTCTCCAGAATAAATCTCGTTTGTCCCAATCCCAATGATCAAATGCTCCGGCATAAGCTTTGAAAACATTTAAAAGATGATTCGAATTAAAGTTTTCTTCTGACATCGAAAGCTGGGTGAAAACAGCCCTGAATTCCTTTAATGCCAGACTTACTGGGCTTTGAGTTTGCTGTTTATTAAGTGCAGCTTGAATATCTTGTGGATCGCTATTGCTGATGATTGTCACCAGTGAACTAAAATCAAATCCAGGTTGATCATTGAAGCCATTGGGAAGTTGTTTTTCAAGTTCTTCCACTTGGGTTTCGAATTGCTTTTGACCTGTATGCAATTTGTCAAAGTAAGGTTTGACTGCTGCAATCATTTCATTGTCTTTTGCAAGCAGCATTAGTTGCAACACACTGCGCTTCGTAAAAGTACGTCCGGAATAATCTTTGGCTGTGCCATATTCCAGTAAAAGACCAGGATCAAGCTCCAACATCTTAATGACTTCTGCCTCATTACCGCGAATAGCATGGTTCAGAAATTTTTGCACATATTGTGAAGCTGATGTTTTAAACAATGAATAAAATTTCTTGTTAACGCGTGAAGCTCGATATTGTTCAGATAACGAAAGATACTCGCCAATACTTGCTTTTTCACCGCCAAGCGCAATCAGCTCATCTGGGATCATTTCAAAGAAATTTCGACTATCTGACATTTCGCTCGTCTCGTTTGTATGATTCTAATTTGACCATCATACTGGAAAATGCTTAAGAGGGGGTTAAAATGACAATTTTAACTTCCGAGGACTTCTGATAACAGCTTTCGATATTAGGGGCCTAATGGCAGATTTTTGCGATGTAATATGATGTTAAATAATTATAATCATATGCAATTGATTCCCACTGCCTTCATAAATTCATAAATAACGTCCTCCGGATACCCTGTATAATCAGCAAGGCCTTGCAATGAATATTCATTAGTATTTAAAGATCATTTACAATACTTCCTAATAGAGATAAACAAAGAATAGTCTTTCGATTAATATTCTTTCTTTTCCAGTTAATTTAATTGTAGAAATTCGAAACAAATTATTTAACAAATCCATTGCTATATCCTCTTGGTTTAGATATTGATTTTTGCTTACTGTGAGAGGAGCAATCAGAAATGACGAATAAACTCGAACTTATTCGCTGATGAAATTAAATTTGAAGATGAATTATACTTACAGTTTAACTTAGAGCAACATAAAGTTTAAAATTTATTTTTATTAAATAGAATCGTGGTTATTTAAATTATAAATATGCTATATTGACGCCGCTATAAGCCGTACAGCTTACATATTAATCTATTTAACTTTTAGTTAAATTAATAGTTCTATAAGGCAAAAGTAGTGGAAAGAACAAATTTCGTTATAAAATTCTCTAAAAGATTATTATTTTTTCTACCATGCCATCCTTAGAATATAATTTAATTACTCAACAACTATGGATACACGACAAAACATTTTCGATCGGACATCAAATCAATAATTTGATAAATCATGCATTCCATTGGTAAGCCTTCCCTTTTTAGTACACCGTATTAGCAGAATTGACCTGCCTCTATGAACCTTAGCATAATCCGAAAAAACGACAATGAAATGTTTTTTCACTGAATGCTTTTTTCTTTAAGCTTATCGTGGTATTTTCACTTATGCTAAGTCACTTAGCATAATCTTATTTAATTGATTTTTTTACATGGAGGTTAAAAATATGGTAAGTAAAAAAAGCATACATGGAGTGATTGCTGCATCCATGATTACTTTAAGCATGGTAACATCAGCATACGCCACTATTTCATGCCCTAGCACCACCGATGTCAAGGGAGCTGTTAGTGCCTTAAATACAGTCATGCGCCAATCGGAAAAAGGCTATTTTGTGTTAACAGCACAACCTGCGATTAATGCATCAAACCTCGATTGGATTCTTGTCGCACAAACTTCTGGTAATGGTTTTGATGCAGCTTACGCAAATGGCCAAAACTCTGTTAAATCAGTTATCGCTGCAGTAAGTGATGAGCCAATGGAGCAACAAGGATTTTATCTTTGTGGATACATTTCCTCTGGCGGTATAAATGTAATGACAATTGCGCCGCAACAACAAAAAATTACTTTCAATCCTGCACTAATAAATCTGGATGTACTCAAGCAGAAAAAATGACGCTGAAAGTAAATATACTCGGATTATCGCGGTGTACACCGCGTAATTCGAGTTGATATTACTATTCAATAGGTGCAGCCTGTTAACATTCGTTCACGAGTTATCTTTAATGTACGCAAAATGTTTAAGTGCGAATTCTGGTTATGCAATTAAGCAAGACTGTTGTCATGCCAGCCGCACGTTT
>CAZKUQ010000110.1:0-6507 GCA_964555965.1 uncultured Coxiellaceae bacterium | reverse complement strand
TGTTGTCATGCCAGCCGCGCGTTTTTTGCGCGAGGTGGCATCTAGAGATCTAAAAATAATGCCGAAATTAACCAAAAAATAGATGCCAGCTTTCGCTGGCATGACAAGGTTTCTTAACCGAGATTCGCGTGAGGAATATAAAAAGGTAAATGAAATGACAAAAGCTTTAGATAACTCTCCTCTTGGCAAAACTTCAACTTACATTTCTCATTATCAACGAGATTTATTATTTCCTATTCCACGCCAAACAAAACGCGATGAGATAGGCATTCATGGCACATTGCCATTTGTTGGTGATGACATTTGGAATGCCTATGAAATTTCTTGGTTAAATGCAAAAGGTAAGCCTGTTGTTGCCATCGGTGAATTTATTTTTCCTTGTCAATCACCAAACATCATTGAATCTAAATCATTTAAATTATATTTAAATTCATTTAATAATACGTTATTTGATTCTACTGAATCAGTCACCGCCATCATGCAGCGTGATTTAAGTGAAGCAGTTGGCGCACCCATCAAAATAAAATTATTTTCATTGAAAGAAATAAAATCATTGCAACATTTTTCAGGCATTTACCTTGATATATTGGATATCCATTGTGACACTTACACCACTAAACCTGAATTTTTAATGACTGAAGATGAGCATGTTACTGAAACACTTTATTCTGATTTACTAAAATCAAATTGTCTTATCACAGGACAACCCGATTGGGGCAGCATACAAATTACTTATACGGGTAAAAAAATTCAGCATGACGGATTACTAAAATACATTGTGTCATTTCGCAATCACAATGAATTTCATGAACAATGTGTGGAAAGAATTTTCATGGATATCACCACTCATTGCCAGCCTGAAAAATTACTTGTTTATGCTAGATATACAAGAAGAGGTGGATTAGATATTAATCCTTGGCGAAGCAACCTAACAACGCCACAAAAAAATATGCGATTGATTAGACAATAGCTGCATGGCGACTAATAACCAAAAACTCCAATTGGCGGATACGTACTAGACACATAATTAGAGTTATATGGTGCTGTATTTATATTGCAATTACCAGTGGGATCAAAGTTAGCAGCATTCTTACCATAATAAGAATAAGGCGCTGGTGTAGAAGGTGGATAACAATATAAAACCCAATGAATATTCGTCGTTCCTGTTTGAGGAGTAGGATCATATATTGAAAATGTATTTGTATCGTAAATGATTAAAGTATTGGTATGAACACTCAACACTGCTGCTTTATAACTTTTACCAGCAACGAGATCTTGAATATTAATTAAACAAGTACCGCCCGGACCACTTGCAAAAGTTTTGCCCCATGTACTCGCTGTCGCAGTCGTTCCTACATTCGTGCTTTCTGATAGAGTGATGTATGGGGTAAAGTCTTTGGGACAATAAACATTATCACCAGGATAAAGAACGCTTAAATTTAAAATTGGAGAATCAGTTTTTTTAATTATTCCCGTGGCTAAGATGAGTATTGAATTTGGTGTTGTTGTTGGGGGCGTCATCGTCGCACTATCAGTGGCTGATTGAGCAGCTAAAGCCCACAAACTTAATGAAAGAGCACATAATAATGAAATACCTTTTCTACTCTTAGCCATTAATCATTACCTTTATCATATATATTAAAAGTTTAGCACAAAATGCATGCAAAATTTTTAGATAGCCAAATAAGTATTTCGGGATAAAATAGAATTAAATCAATTAAAACAATTGGTTAACCTGGACGTTGGCCATTTTTGAAACCCGCTTGATAATGCTGTCATCCTGACCCTGAGCCCTGAGCCTGTCGAAGGGTCGAAGGGCGAAGGATCTTGTGTACATCTGGAGATCTTTCGCTTCTGCTCCTTGCCCTTAGTTCACTTAAATTCAATAATATCGTTTTAAACTTGGCACACGCTCATGAAGAACGAACAAACCCATTTTGGCTATCGCACAATAGAAGCAGAACAAAAATCACAATTAGTGGCTGAAGTTTTCCGTTCAGTAGCCCCTAAATATGATCTCATGAATGATCTTATGTCGTTTGGTTTGCATCGTTTGTGGAAACGTTTCACCATCACTGAGGCTGCGCTGCATGCGGGACAAACCGTATTAGATGTTGCCTCAGGCACAGGCGATCTTGCCAAAGCATTTGCAAAAATTGTCGGGAAACACGGCAAAGTCATCATGACTGACATCAATGATGCCATGCTTGCTGTTGGCCGCGATCGCCTCATTGATGCAGGAATTTTTGCGAACATCGAATGCGTACAAGCTGATGCCGAACAATTACCGTTTGCTGATAATTATTTTGATTGCATCACGATTGCATTTGGTTTGCGTAATGTCACCAACAAAGATAAAGCGCTTCACTCCATGTATCGCGTATTAAAACCAGGCGGAAAATTATTAATTTTAGAATTTTCTCATCCTGAAAATGCATTACTCAGCAAATTATATGATCTTTATTCTTTCAATATCATTCCTAAAATGGGTAAATTAGTCACTCATGATGAAGCAAGTTATCAATATTTAGTTGAATCTATTCGTATGCATCCTAATCAGGAAACATTAAAAAATATGTTATCTAATGCAGGTTTTGAAGATGTCGCCTATCACAATTTCAATGGTGGTGTTGTGGCATTGCATAAAGGATGGAAATATTGATGATGAAACAAGCCGCCTTGCTAATAGAAAAAGCCATTAATGCGTATCTTTCACTTGATCCAGAATCAAAAATTCATTTAAAAAAATTGCATGGCAACATTATTCATCTTGAATTATTACCATTTCATTTTTTATTACAAATGCAAATCGAATGCGATACGATAGTGATTAAAACAAATGAGCTTGATCTTCCTCAAACCACCATTCGCGGCACACCGTTGCAATTAGTTGGTGTGGTGTTAGATAAAAATAATCGCAAACGTTTTTTTGCTGAAGATGTCATGATAGAAGGCGATGCAGAAGTAGGGCAACAAGTGATTGAACTTTTTGATCGGCTACAAATAGATTGGGAAGAACATCTTGCTAACTTAGTTGGTGATGCACCCGCGCACCACACAACGCGCATCATCAACAATATTGGTCATTGGATAAAAAAAACCTCTCAATCATTCGCGCAAGACGTAACTGATTATATTCATGAAGAAAGAAATTGGCTGCCCACCAGAGAAGCATTGCAAGATTTGTTTGCTGATATCGATGCCTTGCGCATGGATGTTGATCGTGCTGAAGTAAAAATGAAATTCTTACAAGAACATGAGGAAAAACTGTGAAATTATTTGGCCGTTTATTTCGCCTCATTCGTATCAATTTTGTGTTGATGCGCTATAACATTGATGAAATTATTTTAGGCACACATGGATTTTTACCGTTACGATTCCTCATTTATTTCAATCCATATTATTGGACTATCGATAAAAATATGTCTCGCGGCGAACGTATTCGCCGTGCTTTGGAAGCATTGGGCCCCATTTTTGTAAAAGCAGGACAAATTGTTTCGACACGCCGCGATATTTTGCCAGATGACATTGCCAGTGAACTTGCCAAACTACAAGACCGGGTTCCACCTTTTTCTGGCGAGAAAGCCATCAACATTATTGAGGAAGCACTTGGTGCACGCATTAGTGATACATTTTTAGAATTTGATTCCACTGCGTTAGCATCTGCATCGATTGCTCAAGTCCATGCAGCAAAATTGATGAATGGCGAATCAGTTGTTATCAAAGTATTACGCCCTAACGTTTTGAAAATGATAGAACGTGACATTGATTTATTAACAACATTTGCCAACATTGCTGAACGATATTGGTTTAAAGCACGTCATTTTAAGCCCAAGCAAGTTGTCAATGAAGTGGCACAAACACTTTATGATGAACTTGATCTCATGCGTGAAGCAGCTAATGCATCACAACTAAAACGTAATTTTGCTAATACATCTGATTTTTATATTCCAAAAATTTACTGGGAATATTCGCGCAAAACCATTTTAGTTCTCGAACGAATACATGGCATTCCCATTCATGATATTGAAAAAATACGACAGGCAGGTATTAATTTAGGCGTACTAGCCAAACAGGTAATAGAGATTTTTTTCACCCAAGTATTTCGCGACAGCTTTTTTCATGCGGATTTACATCCTGGCAATATTTTTGTTTCAAATCATCATTCGCCGCGCCCCCAAATAATCGCCGTTGATTTTGGTATTGTTGGGTCACTCAATCAAACCGATCAACGTTATATCGCAGAAAATATGCTCGCGTTTTTCAAACGTGATTATCAACGAGTAGCTGAATTACATATTGCTTGCGGATGGTTACCGCCAGATACACGCATCGATCAATTTGAAGGAGCCATTCGTTCCGTTTCCGAACCAATCTTCGAGCAACCTTTGCGTGATATTTCTTTTGGAAAACTATTATTACGATTATTTCAAGTAGCGCGACGTTTTCATATTAATATTCAGCCGCAACTCATTTTGCTGCAAAAAACGTTATTAAACGTTGAAGGATTAAGTCGTCAATTAGCACCTGAATTAGATTTATGGGCAACTGCTTCACCTCATATTGAAAAATGGTTAAAACGGCAAGTTGGTTTTCGCGGTTTATTACGTCGAGTTGGCGCCAATCTTCCGTTATGGTCTGAACAACTCCCTGAAATCCCAGGTTTGTTGTTTGAAGTATTAAAAGAAACAAAGCACCAACAAGAAGCGCAGCGTTTCGCACAGAATCAAGTGATTGTTAACAATCATGTTGAAAAACGAAAAACAAAATTAGCTTATTTTTTCTTTGGGGTGGCAACTACTTTAGCGGTTAGTGCTGCCTTTTTGTATTTTGGATTTTAGTTTTATTTCTTCTGTTAGCAAATCAGATAGAGCTATGCATTTCGATATCGAGTTAATGCTGTTGCAATCTTATCTTCCATTGATCGATAGCGCCAACTATAACCTTTGCTGCCATTCACCATGATCACAAAAGCAAGCGGTTCTTTTTCAGCTGTTATTGTGTAGCCGCCGAGACTTACCACACCAGAAATCGTTCCGGTTTTAGCGCGAACTTTTCGTGCAATATTTCCCATACGATGTTTTAGCGTTCCATCAACACCTGAAATCGGCAATGCAGAAATAAAATCATCGCTCGTTGAACTGTGATAAGCATAATCTAGCACTCGCATCATTTGTGCGGGTGTTAATAAGTTATAAGGCGATAAACCTGATCCATCAAGCAAGCGCATGCCAGTGATGGTTAAACCAGTTTTTTTCGCTAGAATTTGTGCAACTGCAATACTGCCATTTTCCCAACTGCCAGGTTGACGAGCATAAAGTTGGCCGATTTTTTTAAACAGTGCCCCTGCAATCACGTTATCTGATTTTTTCAACATTTCTTTAATCATCTCATTTAGCGGTTCTGATGAATGCTGATTAATCATCGATAAATTATCTCCTGCCGAACCAAATGTGACTCTGCCATAGATATTGACTGATAATCGCTGCAATAAACTTTTAACTAATGAACGATTGTATTCCGGCACATTAGTGACTGCATAATTAATACCCCAATTTCCTGACATACAATCATCGATTGTCGTCATGCTATTAGGATCATCCGTTGTACGAAGCGAACATGTTCTTCTTCGATATGATTTTTTTGCAGCAGTCTTTTTCGTTTGATTATCTGAATCTGACACTAACAATCTAATTGGCGGACAATTGCGATTAATAATGCTTGCGCTAATAGGTGCACCATAACAATAACTTCTGTCTTTATAAACCCAGCCCGGCCCATAAAAACTTTGATCGTAAGCAGTATTATCAATGTAAACATTACCGGCAATCGCACGAATTTGTTGTGATTGCAACGCCATCATCATCTCAACAAGATCATTATAGGTGAGTGTAGGATCACCGCTTAATACGATATATAAATTACCCTGCAAGATGCCATTACGCACTGATTTAGCATCAGTTAAAAGCTGTGTCGAAAAACGATAATTTGGCCCAAGAAATATAAGCGCTGCCTCCGCTGTCATCACTTTCATTGTGCTCGCAGGAACAAACGATCGATTAATATTGTAAGAATATAACGTTGCACCTGATCGCATTGATTTCACATAAACACCAATACCGGCATTAGCGGAATTTGAATAAACCAACTTATTAATTTCGTTAGTCAATTGAGAGGTACCATAAATAGCTGGCGCCACACTCATTACATATGAAGATGTAATGTGTTTTCGTTTTTTAACTTTCTTTTTTTTATGCTTAGCTATTGCTGGGTCACTAAAGCAAAAAATCATCCATAATATGGCTAGATAATAAAATATTCTCATTGATTCTCCATTCTTCGCACATGCGTTTTTCCTGTGCAAATATGCCGTCACACCATACTAAACTTGTTTCCTGATGTAAATGTATCGCATCAGAAAATATGGGAACATTATTTAACCGTGTCATATGAATCGTGTCATTCCCGCGAAAGCGGGAATCTAATTGATGGATCCCCGCCTTCGCA
>CAZKUQ010000109.1:0-6541 GCA_964555965.1 uncultured Coxiellaceae bacterium | reverse complement strand
GGGCGTTTGAGATTTGAGAGGAGTTGCTCCTAGTACGAGAGGACCGGAGTGAACGTACCTCTGGTGTACCGGTTGTCATGCCAATGGCATTGCCGGGTAGCTAAGTACGGAAGAGATAACCGCTGAAAGCATCTAAGCGGGAAGCTCGCCTCGAGATGAGATCTCGCGAGTCGAAAGACTCCTAAAGATCCGTTGTAGACCACAACGTTGATAGGCTGGGTGTGTAAATACAGTAATGTATGTAGCTAACCAGTACTAATTGATCGTGAGACTTGACCATATAACACCTAAGTCGTTAAACACTTAAGTGTGTATGACAAAGTAATGCTTGAGTGAAGTGACGGTAACATCTTTAAGAGACAGACGAGTAACGCAATCAAGATGAAGCCAACACTATAAATATCTGTGCACCAACTTCTACGACAACCAGTTTATGCCTGGCGACCAGAGCAAGTGGGTACCACCTGATCCCATCCCGAACTCAGAAGTGAAACCATTTAGCGCCTATGATAGTGTGGGTTTATCCATGCCAAAGTCGGTCATCGCCAGGCTCTTATTCTAAAAACCCTTTGTTGTAAAAATCAGCAAGGGGTTTTTTGTTATTAATAAAGAAAAGACATGAATATGAAAACGACTATTGAAGCATTAAATCTTGAAACATCAATTGACTATGTCGCTAAATTACAGCGTCTTGTTTCATTTAGCCAATTACAATTATCTGCAAAGCAATTGCACGAAGTATTTACTCCTTCAACCGTAATTACACACGATAAAAATAAAAATTTTGTTACAGAGATAACGCCACAAAATAAAAATGCTATTCTTCAATCATTAGATGCCATTTTAATTATGGGAAATAATGATCTTCATCAAGTAGATCATGTCGCATCATTATGCAAACATTTTTCACCAACAACTTTCCCAATAATTTATATTTCTGGTCGCGGAGGGCATGGGACAGTTGCTGGATATATTTTTGGCCGCACGGAAGCAGAAACAATCGCGCAACGATTATTAGATTTTGGTATTCCTGCTAATAAAATTGTTATCGAAAAAAATTCAACTAACACAGGCGAAAACATTCGCTTTGTGTCAGATTTAATTTTATTAAATTTTGCAATTGATCGAGCATTCTGTATTGAAAATACAAATATTCAAGAATTAGATGAGTTAAAAAAAGCTTTATCTGATAGAGAATTTACACCGCGACAAACAAAATTATTAGAAAAGTTACATGAATATGTTCGCGAAAATCAGATTGTTATTCATCAAAATATTCTTCTTTCCACAACGCCTTCGGGGTTATTGCGACAGCTTTTTTCATTCGAAAAACAATCAGTTTTGTCATGGAAAAATATTATTTCATTGCCACCAACATGGGATATGATTCAGTCAAAATATTATGCTGAACCTCAATCAGCAACGATAAATTTTTTAGGTTTACTAAGAGAAGTGGCGACATATTTTGATTATTACATTAGTACAAATTATGTTTCTTCTCGTGCAATAAATAGTAAAAATATTGAAACTGCTATCTCAATTTTGACTGAAAATTATGCGCGCATGAAGCATCGTCGACTTGATAAAAACGAGCTGTGTAAAAGTCTAATTGAATTTGCAAAAAATAAAGAAATGAAGCCCATAGATACTGCGGATAAATCTTCAGATCTCTATCAATGTATTAAGCTAATGACAGATGATTTTCGGCAGATATTCTCAAATGTAGAAGCACAGTGGATGAAGTCTTTGCCCAAAGAAATCACATTTCGTGCGCAAGCGATTAAATTGGATAATGATAATCGATATAATCGACTGGGGTTAGAGGCTGGTTTTTTTGCATCAACCTTATCAGAAGTGCAAAAAAATAATTTTAAAGATAATCAAGAAGGATTAAAAAAAGCATTAAAAGTGTTAAAAAGATATTAGAAAAACATTCCAAACGAGCCATTATTTTTGATTGATAAGCGATTCTTACTCGCTTACAATACCGCCTCATTAACGCTGGCGTAGCTCAGTTGGTAGAGCAGCTGATTTGTAATCAGCAGGTCGCGGGTTCGAGTCCCATCGCCAGCTTTTCATTCTAATCATATAGTTACAATCAGATTTAAAATCCTTTTTTGCGAGCAATCTCAACGGTTAAGACTTCACTGTATTTGCCGATGGTGATTCTGCGTACTAGAAAACTCACCAAAGCTATGTGGATTACAGCTACCTTACGCTATATCCGATGAGAAATTAAAAATTAGCAGGTAAGTTTAATTGGGGAAATGGTGCTGGTGATTTGACACATACTTTGCATCCGTGGCATGTCTATCTTCAACCCAATTATCAATATGAACATTGAAGTATATTTCAACTTTGCTTTTATATGATTCTTCATCCATATAACATCGACTTAAAGAAAATGCATCCCTAAAAATAGTTAGCATTACACTCGCATGTAGCTCCAAAGCATAGGCTACGCCTAACATGGTTGGGTAGCTTTTTGTCATCCCAGCTTTCGCTGGGATGACAATGTGCTGAAGAGGTCGACGCCGAAGGTGGCAGGTGGTTCATCTCTAAATCAAATTGTAAATTGATTTTTTGTCGCTACTACATTTTCTGTTTTAACTCCTTTCGCTTGGGCAAATTGTCGTACGGGATTTGAAACATTGATTATTTTATGAAGGTTAGCGATATATTCATTAATTTCTGCCTCTTTTTTATAATCCCTAGCAGGTAACCCCTGTTGTTCATTCATCGCTTCATTAAATAATTCTTCCGCAACCCAATATTTCCTTAATCCTTGGTTAGCACGTGCCAACCCGATGAAAACATCTGCAACCCTATTTCTATGTTGACCGGTTAAATGTTCACGAATTTTGTAACCCACGTTATACATCCTAATGGCATCATCGTAATTTTTATTTAATAAGTAAGCTTTTGCAGAATGTACAGCAAAAGAACCATAATCTTCGCAACTTTTCATCATGGTAGACACATCTGGATGTGCGTGATATTTTTCTTCTGCAACTTTAAGAAAGCCTAACCCTTCTTTTAATAAACTATCATTTTTTTGTATTTCAGCCAGTAAAACACGACTGAGGCCTTGATAAGTAATAATTGGTAATAAATAATCCTCTAAACGTTTTGATTGTTTTGCGACTTCATAGCATTCATCAAAACAGGCAATAGCTTCTTTGTGTTGTTTTGCCGAAAGATAAGTTAATGCCATATTTCTTAAATGATGTGCTTTGATTGCTGAATAAAGACCAAGATTCAGTTTGGAGTCTTCTTGTTTGAAGTCTTCACATTTTGCTATGCCAATTTTGTGGAGTAATAAAGACTTATCTTTATTTTCTGGTTCGCGATATTGTATGCCTAAAATTAAATGACATTTTGCTGCAATCACATCTTTAGTGAATTGATCAGAAATATTTTCTAACAGGGCCAGCGCACGATTAGCAAATTCACCACCTTTTTTATAGTCGCCAAATTCACAATAAGCTAATGCCAATTGTTGAGACCATAATGGATCTTTGAGTTGTTCAAAAAGAGGGTGTGCTACGATTAGATCAGCAACTGTTTTCTGATAAGCGATATCTTCTGACCATCGTAAATTAAAAGATATTTTTTCCGGGTTTAGTTCTTTAATTAACTCATCTAGTGAAAGATTAGACAATTCTTTTTGTACAAAGTACATTTTATTCCTCTTTATATTATTTTTACGATTCAGCATTTTATAACAACCTGGGTTTTTTAAAATAGGTAAAAAATACTTATTGCTGCATTGTGCTTTTTCTGGAAGGCGGCATAGTGCTCGATATTCATACTCCGCTCAACCTCATCTCTTTTCTACTGAATAGCATATTGATAATCAAGGAATTTCCATCTAAGCTTGCCGCCTCTTTGTTTATGGAACAGTACCTCACTCTATTTAAGGCTTTATTGGCGCTGCAAAAATACTACGTTGCCATTCCATTTTACCGCCAAGCATACTTTCAATCATTGTTAGGTGTGCCATTGCCAGCATCTACACAATGGCAACTTGTTGAAGAAGTAGCTGGTGTTGTATTACTTGTTTTTCCTACATTAGAACGGTTGGCGGCAAATGGTGATGTGATTCACAATGATGATAGTCACGTTAAAATCACCGTAGTTGTCACACATACTTGCCGCAAGTTCAGGAAGAGATATTAAAAACACTTTCAATCGTTCGAAAAGACCGAATTTTTTTAAAAAATTCAATCGGATTTAAAGCTTATGCAAAATAAAATTGACTAATCAATATCCAAATCTATATAATACGACAATTATTAAACCACCGAAATAATTATTATGCAATCTATCAATCACTTAGCTAAATATAGCGCAATATTTTTAATTTTTAAAATTATTGCATTCTCTATAGCAGCAGAAGCGGGTATTTTTCTTAGCATGACTAGCGGCATCGCTTTCGATTCTTCATCTAACGTATTTTTAGTAGTTTATTTTATCATTTTAGCAATCGGTTGTACGGCTATTTTTTATAATCAAGCTTTAGATTCTCCTATTAATCCATACATATCAGGACTGATCATCGCAGCTTTTTTTACATTATTTTTTCCGATAATTGATCTTATCATTTCTTTTAAAAGTAGCATCATGTTTTTAGTAAGGATGAAAGATGAAAAATCATTTAAAGAGGTGATGTATATACTTATATGTATTGCACCATTAATTTTGTGTGCATTAGCAACAGTGATAGCTATAAAAAATAAAAAAAGCAAGTTAATTGAAAATGAATCAGTGCCTTTTTATCTAAGTATACCTGTCAAAACTTTAATAAAAAATTATGTACTGACATTTGGATGGTATCGTTATTATTGGTGGTATCAAAATTGGAAATTGCATAGTTTACGGTACGATCGCAAAATTTCACCTTTTTGGCGTTGTTTATTTCCTGTATTTTTTTATTATGAATTTATGCGTGGGATTAACGAGAAAGCTGATGAGTGCCAATCATCAGGTATTAAGCGACCTAAATTGTTAATGATGATTTATATCGTATATATATTGATTGTCATTATAATGTCATTTGGTTTTGATGACAAAATTTCGTATCCGATATTATTAGCCAGCTATGTGATAATTGCATTAAGCTTTAATATCCTTCTATTATTGCCTTTGCAAACCTCTATCAATCAATTAAGGCCTTTGCAAACCTCTATCAATCAATTAAGCCCAAATTTTTATAAGAAATTCGACAATAAAAAAATATCGTTAATTATACTGTTGCTTGTGATGGTTGGTGCACTTTCTTGGGTGGACTTTGTTGGAATCATTGCACGTTCTAGTCGTTCAGATGCACGTAACGCAGAAATATATCTAGACTATTTAAAAGTAAAACCTGCTTTTATATTTGCGCAAAAAGCAGCAAAAAATGGCGATGTGAAAGGCCAATATGTTTTAGGCAAGCTATATATGTTAGGCGTTGGTGTGGATAAGGACACAGAACAAGGCATTCATTGGTTAGAATTATCTGCCAATCAAGGCAATGATAACGCTCAATATCTTTTAGGAAATATTTATCATTATGGTTCTGATAATATTGAAAAAGATATCAAAAAAGCCGTTTATTGGTATCAAAAAGCGGTAGCATCTGGTAATGGTGAAGCGGCTACCAATCTTGGATTTTTATATGAATCAGGTCAAGGTGTAAAAAAAGATGAAAATAAAGCATTAGAACTTTATAAAATCGCTGCAAGTAAAAATGACGACGTTGCCATGTATAACATAGGGCTTTATTATAAAACGAATAAAACTATTCCTAATCATTTTGTCCTTGCAAAGGAATGGTTTAAAAAGTCCTTGAAAACCAGTAAAAACTTTAACACTTGTTCTGCAAACGATTTGGGTTTAATGTTTGCGGCTGGCGATGGTATTAAAGCAGATACATTAAAAGCCGATTATTATTTTAGACAAACAATTAAATCGATTGAATACACGAAATCGTCACAATTTGAAATTGATATGCAAGATGTAAATATTTTTTCGGATAAATTATTAAATTCATTTTCAGAATATCAAATTGCTAAAGCATCAAAGAAAAATATCGATGCTATGTTACGTAATAAATATCCGTCTAATGTTGTGAATGTAGCGGAAGAATTATCGGATAAGATAGAGAGTGTTTGCTGGAGCTAAATTTTAATCGTAGACTAGAAATAGCATAAAGATCAAAATCTCAACTTGATCTGACAGTAAAATCATAACTGAAAAACGGGTAACTGTCAGATGAAGTTTAAAATATTTGCCTGCTGAATCAAACATTTTATTACCCTATGCAAAAAATAATTGTTTTGCCGTTGTTTTGTATTTCAATCAAAATTTGCAACGAGTGAAGTTGAGCGCACTCAAGTATGGACGCGAAAACTAATTGATGCTGCATTATCAGTAGGTGGTAATTATTATTTACCGTATCAAAATTTTGCGAGTGATGCGCAATTCAAGCGTGCATATCCTGGTTATGAAAAAATAATTGAACTTAAAAAAGTTTATGATCCTGACCTGCCCCGGGATT
>CAZKUQ010000108.1:0-6583 GCA_964555965.1 uncultured Coxiellaceae bacterium | reverse complement strand
CGAATTCTGGTTAAGCAATTAAGCAAGACTGTTGTCATGCCAGCCACGCGTTTTTTGCGCGAGGTGGCATCCAGAGATCTAAAATAATGCCGAAATTAACCAAAAAATAGATGCCAGCTGAAGTTTACCCCGTTATGCTTTAAAACGGGGCTGGCATGACAGGCTTCTTAACCGAGATTCGCGTAATTAGAAAACTTTTTTATTAAACAAACTATTTTGTAATTCAAAGCATATTAGTTTCGAAAGAAATCTAATTATTCCTCTGCCTGAGGTTACTTTGTTTGTGGGTGGTGTTTGTGTATATTGTAAAAGTAAGAACTAGATTTTCTTAAACTATGTTCGCCGAGGTTAGTACAGAATGACTGGGATGCAAAACGAGCAAGCCATACCAAATGAAGGCATCATGCTCGATCACGATGCTGGACATGCTCCTGCTGACAAATCTACCCAACACTCCATCATTCCAGCTAGCCTTGCTGATAGCGCAGCATCATTGCTTACCAATCGTATCATGCCGCATCATCCCAAAGCAGGCCTTAATCCATTGGTTGATACGGCTGGCTATCTTTTTTCAGTAATGGGAAAAATAAAACATTTAAAATCGTACCGTCATTTGAATAAATTGCAAAAAGAACTCATTCAAGAAATCAATACATTTGATGAAGCGATTAAAACACTGGGCTATCAAGCAGAATATCTCGTTGTATGTCGTTATGTGCTATGCGCCACCTTAGACGATATCATTTGCAACACGAGTTGGGGTGGACAAGGCCAATGGGAAAGCTATAGTTTGCTGTCCACTTTTAATCAGGATGTTCAACATCAAGATAAATTTTTTACGATTTTAGAGCGAGCGATTAAAGAACCCGCTCACTACATCGATATTATGGAATTAATGTATATTTGCCTTAGCATGGGTTATAAAGGCTCATATCGCACGACAGAACATAGTCAATATCAATTAGAACAAATTACCAATAATCTTTATAAGCATATTCGTACTTATCGCGGCAATTTTAGTAAAACACTTTCTCCTGCACCACTGAAATCAAGCAAACTTACCCAAAAAACATCAACAAAACAGACATTATCGCTATCTCTTCTCTTGTTTATTACCGCGTGCATTGTCATGATTATCTTTATTGGGTTGAGTTACTTAATGGATACTATTTCGAATGAAGCTTTCAAAAATATCGCTCACATTGAAAAGCCAATTTCTGACAAAACTACTAGACAATGATATTGTCATCAAATCATTTTTTTCATTTGGTGTAATCGCTACTATTTCTATTTTATTTTGGATCTGCAGTCCAAATTTGATTGTTGATGGTCACGCTCCATTCGCTCAACCTGAAAAACGACTCTATGTCATTATCGTATTATTTTTATTATGGCTGCTTAAGGTACTTATCATCGATATGGATGTGCCAACGCCATCGATATATAGCCCTGCGGCGAGAAAAAAACTAGAAGCATTAGAAAAGCGTTTTCGCGGTGCACTTCGGTTTATGAAAAAAACCACCATTACACGTTTGGGAAAAACAATCTCGTTACATCAATTACCATGCTATCTTTTTATTAGCCCATCTCATACTGGGAAGACAGTTTTATTAGCTAATTCAAACGTGCATTTCATCTTGCATAGACAATTTCAAACGCATTCTGTACAACATCTTGAACCTTCAACACACTGTGATTGGTGGATTACCCGTGAAGCAAGCATTATTGACGTACCAGCACAGTATTTAGATACGCCTGAATCGAATCAATGGGATTATTTTTTACGTCTTATCAAACATCATCGCGGCGAACAAGGAATCACTGGCCTAGTCATCACTTTACCGCTTCCAGAATATATTAAACATGATGATACGCAATTTTATCACGCATTTATTAAAACTACTTTTCAACGTCTCCATGAATTCCAAACTTATCTTTCAACTTCCATACCCTGCTATTTACTGATTACCAAATGCGATCTCATTCCTGGATTTGCCGAATATTTTGCAGAATCTGGAAATGATGAAATTGCTCAAGCATGGGGACTCATGCTGCCTCAACCCAAAAATAGTGAAAACATACAGCAATTATTCTTAGCCAGAATGAATGCACTCATTAAAAAACTGAATCAACAGTTGCTTTGGCGATTGCATCAAGAACGCAATCCCATGACAAGACCTTACATTAAAGATTTTCCCTTGCAAGTAGAATGTCTCAAAGAATGGTTATTAGATTTTGTGAAAAAATTTTCGGAGGAAAACTTTAATTTTCATTTAAAAGGAATATATTTTACTAGCGCGATGCAAAGCAAACTCGAACCAGAAAACAATGTCATCGATGATTCAATCAATGCCACACAACGTTCTCTGCAATTATTTAAAGAACCAATACCAGAATCACGTGCATTTTTTATTAAACAATTTATTACACACGCACTTACCCAACCGCAAGAATCGTACACTTCTCCGGCACATTCAACAAATTGGAAACAATATGTTGCTTATGCATTTTCTGCTAGCATCATTGGACTTGCTATTTTGACATTAGGCAAAGATTTCAAACAAGGTGTACGTCAAACTTATTCTATTCAAAATCATTTATCTGACTATGAAGTTGCTGTGCAGCAGTTTCATAATCCACAAGAGCATTTAGAAAAAACAATTTTATTACTTAATAATCTTCATCAAGCAGCGCAAAGCAATTATACTCAATTTAATTTACAAACCATTTTTTCTTTTTATACGCATAAATCTAAGCAAAAAGCAGCGGCAGTATATCAGCAAGCGCTACAAAACATTTTACTGCCTGAGATTAAAAATTATTTTGCTGAAGCCATGAGCAATCCCATTAATAAAAATCCAGAAAATATTTATGCAGCATTAAAATCGTATTTAATGTTAGGTGGCGTAAATCAAATTGATAATCAATATATTGAAAATGCGTTGCAAACAGTATTCGGAAACAAAATGGATGAGAAAATTTTCAACCAACTTTCTTATCATTTGCAACTCGCGCTAGCAAATACCATTGCATCACAAACACTTGATGTTGCTTTGATTGAACAAACCAGAAAGCATTTATTTTCACAACAACCTCTTCAATTAGCTTATATCATCTTAAAAAACATTAATAACAATGATACTGAAACAACAATCAATTTGGGCACAAATATTGGTAAACCACCAACATTTGTTAGTCAACTAACTTTAATACAAGTTCCAAGTATGTTTACCATCAATGAATTTCAATCAACATTCACACAAAAAATTAATACAGCTGCACAAGAAGCCATACAAGGTAATTGGGTGTTAGGACAAAACCCCAACAACACTGCACAAGATCAAGTTAACGCGCTGGCCGAACAACTTCGCACTGCTTATGTCACTAATTATGCGCAAACCTGGGAAAGCTTATTGGATAATATTCATTTATATTCACCGGATGATTTAACTCAAACAGATGAATTGATCGCTAATATCATTAGCAATCATTCTCCTTTATTGCAACTCTTGCAAACATTGCATGAAAATACTTATTTTGATCCAGTCGCCACCGTCAGTCTCAAATTGCAAAACCTTGGCATGTTAGTTGAAAAAAATCATGAAGCACAACAATTGCTATATCAAATTTTTTCTAGTCTTGAAGCATTGCATCAACAATTACAAACGATTATTCACTCTGATAATTCAAGAAAAGCGGCGTTTGATTATATTACTAAACGCATGCTAAATCCTAACAATCCGGATGTTATCACTCAAGTACGAATGACGGCAGATAAAAGTCCTGAGCCGCTTAAAAGTTGGCTGAATAATCTTTCTAATAATGCTTGGCATTTTCTACTGAATGATGCTAGCAAGTATCTTGATTTATCTTGGCAAGAACAGGTTAGTAAAATTTATGAAGCTGAAGTGGCTAACCATTACCCTTTTAATCGAAACACGAATAAAGAAATTTCTATCGAAAAATTTACGCGTTTTTTTGGTAATCCTGGCATTGTTACTAGCTTTTACAATCAATATCTACAGAATTTAGTTGATACGTCTGGTGCGGATTGGCGTTGGAAATCATTAGGCGATAACAAACTTCCATTTGAGAATGGAACACTCAGACAAATACAACAAGCGATGCGAATTCATCGTTCGTTTTTTCCAAACGGGGATAACAAACTGGCATTGCAATTTACTTTACAACCATATCAGTTTGCAAAAAATATCAAATCAGTAAAATTAAATATTGATAACAAATCTTTCATCGACACAAAAACAAGTAAAAGCAAAACCCACATTGTAACATGGCCAGTCAGATATAAAATGACTACCATCGAACTGACAATGACAAATCAAAAATCAATTAGTCGCGAATTTCCTGGTGAATGGGGCTGGTTTAAGCTGGTGAATCAATCGTTTGAAAGCGCCACATCACACAAACAAATGATCGTCAATTTTTCGTTGAATAATGACTCTGCTAAATATATCTTAATCACCGATGGACAATACAATCCATTTATGTCGATGAATCTCAACCATTTCCGTCTGCCACATACTTTATTGCCGGAAACAACTTAAGAAGAATCAGGAGAAATCATATGTTAAAAACAAAGGCGATTGAATATCGTGACGGCGATGTTTTACTCGAAGGATTTTGTGCTTATCCACAAAAAACTGAAAACAAATTACCAGTTGTTTTAGTGGTGCATGACTGGTCAGGACGTAACGATTTTGCCAATCAAAAAGCTATCAAATTAGCAGAACTTGGTTATATCGGATTTGCATTAGATATGTATGGCAAAGGAAAATTAGGAAAAACTAATGAAGAAAAATCGGCATTAATGCAACCATTCGTGCAAAATCGTTCACTCTTACAAAAAAGAATCTTGGCAGCATTTGAAACGGCAAAATTACTTGAGCATGCTGATGACACCAAAATTGGCGCGATCGGATTTTGTTTTGGTGGTTTATGTGCACTCGATCTTGCACGAAGCGGAGCTGATGTGAAAGGTATCGTCAGCTTTCATGGGCTCTTGCATGAGCCTGAAAATGTGGCTAAACACACTATCAAAGCAAAAATATTGGCATTGCATGGCTATGCTGACCCCATGGTCACCTCTGAAGCGGCGATGAAATTTGCTGATGAAATGACACATGCTAATGTTGATTGGCAGCTACATATGTATGGTCACGTCATGCATGCATTTACCAATCCTAATGCAAATGATACTGATTTTGGCACGGTTTATCACAAAACTGCTGATGCACGTTCATGGATTGCTATGTGTGATTTTTTCCGAGAAATATTTTAGAAAGGATGGATTCTGTCATGGAAGCATTAAATCAAATAAAAAATATTTTAAAAATTGCCTTTGAGAAATTCAAATTAGATCATGCGAATGAGGCTCCAAAAGATATTTATGAACGTATCGATTTAAAAGATTTTATCAATCATTTTCAAATAATTCTTGATCGAAATCAAAATAATATTGAGAAATTAAAGGCTGATTTTTGCCAACTATTAACGGAACGTTGGGAATATATTCGCAATACTAATTTTTCTTATGATGTGAACTTACATCATCCAATCAATCAATTTTGCTTACAATTAGCTGAATGGATTGAGCCTGGCAATCACAAATTAATTCTCATGCCAACGCTAAAAAATTTAGAATGTCATGAAAATTTTCGCTATCATTTGCTTGATGAATTTAAGCATACAAACTTTGGCGAGTTTATTATTAGCAAAAATGGGCGGGATTTTATTAATATTTCTTCTGTTTTAGAAAGCACACCATTTGCATTAAAAGAAGAAAAATCAGACTATTTTTATACTAATCAAGGCACGTATCGACCTCTCAATCACACAGAAAAAAAGCAATTAATGACGCTTATTCCTGACGTAAAATCGCTGAAAAAAAATTGTGATCGTTATCTTTTTGAGAAAGAAAAAATTTCGCTTGATGAGATAAAAACTCAGGTAAAAGAGATACAAAATCTTGCTCTAAGTCTTCCTTACCAGATGACAAATAAACCGTCTGAACAAGAAATTTCTTACAAACATCTGCATGAAAATTTGCGAAACGTTGATGAAAAATCATCGATAAAAAAGCAGAATATCATGCGCCGGTATGCTCATATTAAGCTAAAAAAAATCCGCGATAAAATCATCAATCATGCTGAATCTCTACCTCAAGCACATCAAGATTTTTTTAAAAACCTGGCTCATTATATTTTCGATCAGATAAAATTAATGCAGAAAACGCATGATAAAAAATCCAGCATTAATCAATTAAATCATTTTTTCTATCACCTTTATCTAAGCTTGCGTCATCCAGAGCAACAAATTGATTTTGATATAATCAAAAATATGTTTTTACAATTGCCGAAAGTAACTACTTTACATAATTTTGTATTTTTCTCATCTCAAATAAGTGATGATAAACGCACGCAACTAATAAAACGGTGCAAAGAGTTAATACATGATCAACCGGCTGATATTACGCAAAAATATTCAAGTCAGTCGTAATAATTACTGACATTATTTGTATTCGTTCACGAGTTATCTTTAAACGCGAATCTCGGTTAAGCAATTA
>CAZKUQ010000107.1:3215-6595 GCA_964555965.1 uncultured Coxiellaceae bacterium | reverse complement strand
CTATATACAAAAGATTTTGACAAAAATATGTCTATTGAAGCTGAAATAGAAAGGTTCCAAAAGTACTTAAGTGAAGTCGTTAGACTGAGTATAAACACGATCACTTCCCAATGCAATACAATGAAAACTTTTATGCACTGTAGCTTTCCAAAAAATGATTTTTCACCAGGAAAAGTAACTGCGAATCATGTTCGCATTTTTCTTACTCAAACGCTCTCCCATGTTGTTTGAGCTACTCCATAATGTCTAAAAGCTGATGGTCTTGCCTGTCAAAGAACTGCCATATTATAATGTCTATAAAGTATTTAGAAAGGAAAACGCCCCTATTTAATCCAATTCCACTGGATATCAAAAATAGGAGCGCCCTCAATCATCACATGATAATTTTAGCAGAATATGAGTTAATTAAAAACCCAAAAACAGATATTTTTTGTTAGGAGTAGGGAGCAAATTGTTTGCCCGTGTTGCAGAAGAGATTTGAAGGTTATTGGAAGTAGAAAACGAAAATATATCAATGAAACTGGAGAGAAAAATGTCTTGAGAATCCGAAGGCTTAAATGCTACTATTGCGACAGATTACACCATGAGCTTCCAGATATTTTAGTGCCTTATAAACGCTATGATAGCAGTAGTATAGAGGCAGTTATAATAGGTGATAAGAGCATGTCAGTTTCGGTAGATGAATCAACAATACATCGTTGGAAAACCTGGTTTAAAAATCTTTTATGGTATATTATCGGATGTCTTAAGTCTATTTCATTGCAGAATGGGAAAAAATGTGTGGATGATAAGTCCTTTCATTCTCCGTCCCTACTCCATAGGATATGGCAATATGTTGGAAATGCAAATGGTTGGCTGGCACGTGTTGTCCGCCCCATTGCAAATAATAATTTTTGGACACATACCCGTTCTGCATGTTTGTCTAGAAATTAAGAATGTAAACTTATGTTAAATCAAAAATATAGATTGGAGTGATTTAACATGAGAGATTTACAAAAGGCAGAAGATATTGCTACGCAGCGAGTACAACTACTGTCTCCACTTTTAGAGGAGGGTATCGATCCAGCTAAGGCAAAGCAAATTCGAATTAGAATATGCGAGGAAACTGGCTTATCTGAGAGAACTATACGCAGGTATTTTGAAAAGTACTGTAAATCAGGTTTTAATGGGCTTAAGCCCAGAAGCAAAAAGAAATCAGACGAGAAAGCACCTATCCCGGTAAATGTTTTGAATGAAGCTATTTTACTGCGACGTGAAGTGCCAAGCAGAAGCGTGTCTCAAATTATTCAAATTCTTGAATGGGAAGGGCATGTGAAAGAAGGACAGATAAAGCGAAGTACTTTACAGGAAAAATTATCAGAGAAAGGTTACAGCACCAGGCATATAAAAATGTATACTCAATCCAGTGCTGCTGCTCGCCGTTTTCAGAAAAAGTATCGTAATAAATTGTGGCATTCAGACATAAAATTTGGGCCATATCTACCGATTGGTAAAGATGGAGAGAAAAAACAGGTTTACCTCGTCATATTTGTGGATGATTGTACAAGATACATTTTACATGCAGAATTCTATCCTGTATTAGACAAGGTTATTGTAGAAGATTGCTTCCGTAAAGCTATACATAAATATGGTGTTCCGGATGCCGTATATTTTGATAATGGCTCACAGTACCGAACGAAGTGGATGAAACGAGCTTGTTCCAAGATGTCAATAAGGTTACTTTTTGCACAGCCTTATTCTCCCGAAAGTACAGGAAAACCAGAACGTATAAACCGTGTTGTTGATGGGTTTATAAAAGAGGTAGCCTTAGAAAAACCTCGAACACTTGATAAATTAAATGAATTGTTTTGGATTTGGCTTGATGAATGCTATCAGAACAAGTCACACTCGGCATTGGAAAGTAATGTTACTCCACAAATTGCTTTTCGTAGTGATAAAAAAGCTTTGCGTTTTTTGGAACCCGAAGTAGTAACAGATGCCTTTTTGCATTGTGAGCAGCGTAAAGTAGACAAGGTTGGTTGTATAAGTTTCATGGGGAAAAAATATGAAGTTGGTCTTCCTTTTATTGGGTGTACTGTAAATGTTATTTATGATCCAGCAGATATCTCAGAATTAACAATTGAATATGAAGGACATGCTCCGTTAAAAGCTAAAGAGCTGGTAATTGGAGAAATAGCAGGTAGAAGACCTAAATTGCCTGAACACATGAAGACTGCGCCTGCTGAATCATCAAGGCTTCTTGCTGCGGCAACGAAAAAGAATCAGGAAAGGCAAGTGCATCAGAAGACAGTTATTTCCTATAGAGCTATCAGCAAGGAGGGAAGCAAAGATGTTTGAGGAATTTTATGGTCTATCAAATACCCCATTTTCAAGAAATGTTCCTACCAATGAGCTATATCCATCTATTACTATGGAGGAGATATTGGGACGTTTGGAGTATGCGGCTGAACGTCAACTGTTTGCAGTTATTACAGGCGATTGCGGTGTAGGAAAAACAACAGCTATAAGAAAGTTCAAGGATATATTAAACCCATCAAAATTCGTAGTAATGTATATATCTGAATCAAAACTAACCCCTCGTCTCTTTTACAGAGGTCTATTGGAGCATTTGGGGTGTGAATCCAAGTTTTACAGTGGAGACGCAAAGCGTCAATTACATCGGGAAGTTGAATTGCTACGTGGACTTCAGGGAATACAACCTGTTGTAATATGCGATGAGGCACATTTATTGGATCGAGAAATGCTGGAGGAAGTACGATTTTTATTGAATTGGAAACTTGACTCACAAAGTCCAATGGCACTTATACTTGTTGGTCAAAGTGAACTATGGGAAAAACTTCAACTTCAAACATACTCTGCTATTCGTCAGCGAATAGATATACAATGTAAAATGCACTACTTTGATCGAGCTCAAGCAGGCGACTACATAAAAAGACACATGACCTATGCTGGAGCTGACAGAGATATATTTTCAGAAGCTGCTGTTGATGAAATTTTCCGATTTTCTAATGGCACTGCCAGACTTATTAACAAAGTTTGTTCTCACTGTTTATTTTACGGAGCACAAAATGGCAAGAGAATAATTGATGATCATATGGTGAAATTTGTAGTACAGGGGGAATTGTCATGATTCGGTTCCGCTGCTCATACCAATGGGATCCGGATGAACGTGATGATTGGGATGGCATTATAAATCAAATAGTCTGGTTTGCAAATCATTGTGAGATTTTTATCACAAGTCGTTCAAGTTTGCGGGTTCTGATAGGAAAGTGTAGTTTAGGGATATTCGCATGTATTCCGGATTATCAGGCAGGATGCTATTTAAGCACACTTAATGATACCTTTTTAAATAGTGAAAAGCTTATCTATGCTATGGAAAA
>CAZKUQ010000107.1:0-3115 GCA_964555965.1 uncultured Coxiellaceae bacterium | reverse complement strand
GCTATCTTCAAGTTTAGGCAAGCAAAAGATAGAACTTGTATTCGTAACACAAAAAAGTATTTTAAAGCTTGTATTGTCAGTGCAATACTTGAAACCGCATTCGATGAACTTGAACCAATAGAACAACAATAAATATATCAGATGATTTTTTTAATTTAAGCTTATGCTCACCATAGGCTTTTTTTGTTTGATTAAACAGAGTCTGGTCAACATTATCATCAAATTCAGGCATATAGTGACGTCTATTTCTTGTCAGTATTGTTTAGCTGTAACACCATGTTTCTGAAGCCTCAAAAAAGACTATCATAGGTAGAATTAGAAGTTATGTAAGATTCCTTGAATCTGCCGATGGTTTACAATCAGAAGAAATCTTGAAGCTGCCAATGACAACTCCTGTATGGAAAAGGGCTGATATTCCTAAATATTTGTCCGCTGAAGATATAAAACGTCTTTTTTTTACATATGACCGTACCAAACCAAATGGTGTCCGCAACTATGCTATTGCTCGATGTTTGAAAGATTTAGGCTTGAGATGTTCGGAAGTTGCAGGATTATCACTTGATGACTTTGACTGGATCTAAGGAACCATCAACATAAAGAAATCAAAGTCCCATTCTGAAAGGAGCCTTCCATTGCATAAAATTACCGGTAAAGCAATTGAAGAGTACTTGTTGCATTCACGCCCAGCCACATCAGAGAGGATTTTGTTTGTAAGATTTAAAAACAAACAAGGATATCCAATGGGAACATCTCAGATTAGATATACAGTACGCTTTGCTGCTATAAAAGCTGGCTTAGATCATTTTACAGGGAGTCATATGCTCAGACATTCAGCTGCAAAAGAAATGATTAATAATGGCATTGATTTAAAAACAATCGCAGATATTCTCGGTCACGAGTCAATTGAAACAACCATGATTTATACAAAGTTAAATTTAACTCAGTTACAGGATGTTGCAGGTGCTTGGCCGGAGGTGGGAGTATGATGAATAATAATCTTATCTCTAAACAGGTGGAAGAATATATTTCATATAAAAAAGGTCTTGGGTTTCAGATTAAAATAGAATCTCAAGAATTGAGGAGATTTGCTACATACACTAGAGCTATTGGGCATGAAGGATCCATAACAACAGATCTTGTATTCCAATGGGCTTCACTTAAACCAGAATATTCTCGTTGGTATATGTCAAGAAGGATGGAGACAGTCAGGACTTTTTCAAAATATATCTGCGTTTTTGATTCTGAAGCGCAAATGCCGCCAAAAGGAATGTTTGGAAAATGTCATGGTCGAACATCACCATACATTTTCACTGAGGAAGAAATATGTGTCCTTATGAAAGCTTGTGCAAAATTACATTCACCGGATGGTCTAAGATGCTTAACAGTCCCGACAGCGCTCGGTCTTCTGTGGTCAACAGGAATGCGTCCAAATGAGGTATGTCAATTGATGGATGAAGATGTTGATTTAAATAAAGGAATAGTCAAAATAAAAGAAACTAAGTTTTCAAAAAGCCGGATTCTCCCTCTACACGAAACTGTCATTTCAAAACTTAGGAACTATGTAGATGAGAGAGACAGACTTTTTAGAGCAACATTTCCTAATTGTTACAGGAAGTAGAAAACTGGTATTACGTAATTTAGAATATGCACTGCAAGTAACTAGATCTAATCTTCTGATAGGTAGAAATCAATGGAACAGACGTCCCCCAAGGTTATATGATATCCGTCATTCATTTTCATGCAAAACACTTCTAGGCTGGCTTAAAGAAGGTATAAACGTGGATAACAAGATAATATATCTTTCCACCTATCTTGGACATGTTAAAGTAGCAGATACATATTGGTATTTGACAGGAACACCCGAGCTTATGGAGTTTGCCTCTGGAAGTTTTGAAAAATTCTTTTATGGAAAAGAGGGTGAAAGGCGTGAAGGATAATAATTTCCAGGGCCTGCTTCAAAGATTTTTTATGGAACGTTTGATGAATCAACAAAAGGTATCGCCTTATACTATCAGTTCATACAAAGATACTTTCTGTATTCTATTGAAATATTTACATGATGAATATGCCATTAGGGCAGATTCTGTAATGATGGAAGAAATAAATGCTGATAAAGTTATATCATTTCTGAATTATTTAGAGATAAAAAGAAAAAACAAATGTAAGACTGTAAACAACAGACTTGCAGCCATAAAATCATTTATGGAATATGTATCTTACGAGTGTCCTGAATATTTAAGTATAATACGAAAAGTAAAAGCAATACCTTTTCGAAATGTAGAAAAGAAGGAAGTATGTTATTTGAGTAAAGAGGAAATAGATTCATTGCTCAATGCTTGTGAACGCATATCTCTCGATGGAAAACGAGATTATCTTATGCTTCTACTTCTGTATAACTCTGGAATGAGGGTGTCAGAAATTATATCTATACAAGGAAAAGATCTTATAGTAACTGGTACTGGACAGTGTCATTTGCGAATTATGGGAAAAGGAAGAAAAGAGCGCACTGTTCCTTTATGGAAAAACACCACAAAATGTCTATCTGAGTACATTCAAGAGAATAAAATTCAACGGGATGACTATCTGTTATCTGGAAGAAATGTAAAGCATTTGACACGCTCTGGTGCACGCTACAGAATTGACTGCGTTGTAAAAAAGGCATCTATAGATTGTCCGTCATCGAAAGAAAAATCAGTGTCACCACATATATTCCGCCATTCGACAGCAATGAGTATGCTTCAATCAGGCATTGATATTTCGACAATTGCAATATGGCTTGGTCATGAAAGTATTGAAACTACACATAAATACATGGTGGCAGATATAAAGTTAAAAGAAAATGCATTAAAAAAGTTGCATGAACCAGAGTCAAATCAAAAGGATGGAAGATATCATGTTACTGATGATATTCTTCGATTTTTGAATTCTTTATGATAGATTAGTTATGTGCTGAATTTGTAAAAAAATACAATGGATCTACTGTAATAGAAAATGAAGTTAAAGAATTCAGCACATAACTAGACTCGGCACATAGTTACGTTTATGTTCATAAGCACATAAACGCAAAAACTTTTTGTTCTGCAATACCCCACGAGGAGCTAAAACAGCTGCTACT
>CAZKUQ010000106.1:0-6735 GCA_964555965.1 uncultured Coxiellaceae bacterium | reverse complement strand
CTGGCATGACATATTGTTTAAGGTTTAAAGATCCTTAACTTAATGGCAGTGAGGGTTAGGGAGAGGAGGTTTAAGCAAGAGTCATCTTCTGCGTCGTCTTCTTCTTTTCTGCCATTTGTTGTGTTGAGCCGTTTCCTCCCTTTTTTGCTGATGAAAATAACAGCGATGGATTAGGTACAGGCGGTGCTTGTTTTAATGCAATTGGTACAGGCGGTGCTTGTTTTAATAATTCATCGGCAGTTAAGTGTTTATCTTCATTATTTACTTTTAACCCTGCTAATTGCTCAGGATATTTAATTGTTTCGACAACTGTTGTGGTAATAGGTTCTTCTTCAAAATTAATCAAATCGCCCATGACAGGTTGTGGAGCAAGAGGAGTTGGACACACTTCTAATGCTTGATTAATGATAACTGTTGATACTGGCGTACTAACAGCAATTTCAGGCGCAGGGACAACCGTCATTTCATTTGTAACAGGATTCATTACAAAAGCAGGATATAAAGCTTGTGGTACTGTGTTCATGATAACTGGTTGTTCTAGCAGTTTAGCTTCTGTTGCTTTATGCTGCACTTTTTTTGCTGATCGAACAGCACCCAATTCTATTAACTGCTCGCTCATTTTTTTCTGTATTTCATCACTAAAATAAGCATGCCATGGATTTTCTTTTTCTTGTGTTATTTGCAAGAAAAGTTGTTTCTTCTGTTCATTAGGCAAGGTTAACATGCACCCATAATAAACTGATTCTTGTAACTCAAACGGCAATAATTTTAATTCCCGCATTTTTTCAATGACCATCATTTTGTCGGTTATTTTGGGATTGAATCTGATAGCATTAATGATATCGCAATTGTGTATGATGTTATCATCATTATTGCAATTCTTATCCAATTCGATTTGATCGTGCATTTTTAGAAGCAATTCAATTTTATTTTCTAAATAAGAGTTCGATTGTTTTAAAGAACTGAGTAACGATAAAAACTCTAATAATATAGAAGCATCGCATTTGGCAGCGATTTTTATTCCAAGAACTCTATCCCCTTTAAATAAATTCAGTATCGAGAGAGGAGAGGCTTCATATGCAAGCAAATGTTTTAATAAACCTAAAAATTCTCTCAGCGTTTCTTCTTTATTATAATTTGCAAGGTCATATCCTATGCTATGATAATCGCGCTCGTCATATCCTATGCTATGATAATCGCGCTCTTGTAATAAGGGTAAGATGTTTGATGGCGCGGCATTTTTTTCTAGCATCTGTTTTAATAATGCAAAATATTCTTTATTAGTCTCTTCATTTGAATACTTAGCGATATTGCTGCCTAAGGTATAACTTAACAGCCATTGGATACGATGAGGCGGCATACCTTCGTTTAGGAATTGTCGCAGTAAATTAATATAACGACGAATATGCGCAGGATTATCAAGATCAATCGTCAAAAATTTGATGACAGTACAACGTTGATTCTTAAAATCAGCGAGCTTTTCTTCTGTTGCTTCATGCTGCATACATTTTTTTAATAGAGAAATATCCAACTCATCCACACATTTTTTTAATATGCCTCTATCATGATTAGGTTCATTGAATCCACGCTTTGCTTTCATGATCGTATATAATAGATGTTCAGGTTCACCTGTCGCAATCGCATTTAATAACGCTTTAATTTTTTCATCTTCGGGTAATTTGCAAATTGCTGCAAAAATAGCTTCTTTATATTTTTTGATAGAATCAAAACGATTGATGGGTAATAAACCATTTATTAATAATTCAGCTTCGATGGCTGCTATATCAATATGGGCTGCATTATTTTTTAAATTTTCAAAAAAAATATTATCAAAAATAGAAGATATACCAATATTTTTAAAATTACCGAAAAAGAGAATATATTTTTGGATAATCTGCTGTGTTTGGCGTTTTGCTAATGTTGCAGTAAGAGTATTTTCTAGATGATTTTGTAGTCTTAACATATCACCAAATATCTCTGGCGATATGTTTTCGTTCATTTTTTTTAATAAGTTTAAATAGGCTTGGTTATCTATTGCATCAAGAAATCTCGGAACTACCATACTAAACGTCCAACCATCTGCTTTTGATTGCTGCGAAATGATTTGAAATTTTTCTTGAAATGAGAGTGTTGAACTGACGATGTCATTTAATAAGTTATGTACATCTTGTTTATATTCCTCATTAACATTTTTTCTTTCAATTAATTGTCTGACACGCTCGTTCAATGTAATAAATTGATCATTATTATTTTCATTTCTTAGCATAGTAGTTTCTCTTTTATAAAAGTCATCCTAGCATAGCGAAGGATCTCCATGTTCATGAGATCCTTCGCTATGCTCAGGATGACAACAACAATTTCACCATTCAGGATGACAACAACAATCCACGCTCAGGATTGTAGACAACAATTTCATCATATGCGATCTAGCGAAGCAAGCGTCCAGCCACATAATTGATAAAGAAGACGTGCTCCCACGTTCGCATCCCACTCTGAGGCTGGATCTTTTTTATTTTCATCAAACGCAACACCCGGCGAGATTTCATTGAGATCAAACCCAATCATTTTGCGACCCGATTGCACCACTTTTTTCAACAAAAAAAGCGCTTCGCGAAACTCAAGGCCACCTGGTACGGGTGTACCTGTGTGCGGACAAAACACAGGATTTAAACCATCAATATCGAAAGAAACATACACTTCATGTGGGAGTGGTGCGATGATTTCATCGCAAATGCTCGCCCAATTTTTTCCATTCATCTTTTGTTCAGCTAGTCGCGCATCAAAAAAAGTTGTCATGCGATGTTGATGTGTGCGAATAAATTCAAACTCTTCTTCACAAAAATCACGTATGCCCACTTGCACAAGTTGTGTGAGCGAAGTTTTTGTCATGACATTGTGCATGATAGAGGCATGTGAATATTCAAAGCCTTCGAACGTATTGCGAAGGTCGGCATGCGCATCGATATGTAACACGCCCATGCGCGGATATTTTTCGAGATGTGCAATGATTGCGCCAAAAGGTGTTGAATGATCGCCGCCGACCACACCAACTAATTTGTTCGCGGTTAATAAACGTTTGGTTTCGACATAAACATAATCATTTACCTTCGCACCCAACTCATTGACTGTTTCAATCGTGGATTGAAGAGTGGATTTATCCGTTTCTGCATCGGCATCAATCACGATTCGTGCCGCTAGCTTCGCGATATCATTCCATGCTTGAATATCAGCAGATTCATCCAGCATAACGATGCCTGATTCAAAAAAATTTCCTAAATCGATATCGAACAAATCAACTTGCTTGCTCGCTTGCAATATTGCTTTTGGGCCATTTGATGTACCGCCGCCGTAAGAAGTGGTTGCTTCCCAAGGCACGGGAATAAGAGCCAGTTTCGCTTCATTTACGGAAAAGGTAAGGCCGAAGATACCAGAGTTAGGGCTAGCTGCTGCATTTGGATCGAATCGATTTTCGAAATGGTCGTCTTTTAACAAACTTTTAATCCTCAAAGTAAGTATAACCACTTAAACCCGTTTGCAAATCAGCAAAAAATGCTTCACTTTCACTTGGCGAAAGCTGCGCTGACTGAATTTGTTTGGTAAATGACTCCAATAAATCTGCGCTATTAAAATCGACATAACGCAAGGTGGAAGCAACGGTGTCACCATAAATCGTATGGGTTAAACGATATGAGCCATCTTCATTTAATTCAACATGAATGGAGTTAGTGTCACCAAATAAATTATGTAAATCACCCAAAATTTCTTGATAAGCGCCGACTAAAAATATACCCAATAAATAAGGTTGATTAAAGTGATAAGGATGTAATGATAGCGTGCTTTCTAAACCATAGTGATTCACATATAAATCAATTCGGCCGTCGGAATCGCAAGTGATATCATGCAAAATCCCATGTTCACTCGGACGATGATCTAATCCAGATATTGGCATGATAGGAAATACTTGGTTGATCGCCCACGAATCTGGTAATGATTGAAATAATGAAAAATTACACACAAATTTATTCGCTAATTTTTTATTTAGTTCATCACTCACTTCACGATGTGCACGCACGGTTGGCTTGAGATAATCACGAATTTTGGTGCAAACGGCATAATAAATTTCTTCTGCATAGGCGCGTTTTTGTAAATCAATTAAGCCGTGATTATAAAGGGCATTCACCTCCGACAACCAATGACAAATATCGTGATAAATCTCCAATACAGTACTTTCAGAAAGATAAGAAAAACTATTCCAAAGATTATGAATGATGGGAATATCATTTGCTTGCGGTGGTTGCAAATGTCCAATTTCACAAGCAGGTTCTGCTGCAATTACATTCGTGATTAACATGGCATGATGAGCGGTGATAGCGCGCCCAGATTCAGTAATAATTTGCGGATGCGGCAATTGATGTTGCTGACAAATTTCAGCAATCGTATCAACGATATTATTCGCATATTCTTGAATACTATAATTAACCGAGCAAAAACTGCGAGACTTCGTGCCTTCATAATCCACGCCCAGTCCACCACCAACATCAATGATGTTGATTGGCGCACCAAGTAAACGCAAATTAGCATAATGACGTGCACCTTCACGCATGGCGCGTTGAATGTTGGCAATGTTTGCGACTTGCGAACCAAAATGAAAATGTAATACTTGCAATAAATGTAATTTATTTTTTTCGCGCAATAGTGTAATCACACTCAGCAATTGTGGAGCAGAAAAACCAAATTTAGATTTTTCACCGCCAGAATCTTGCCATTTGCCTTCACTGATAGAAGACAGCCGCATGCGCGCGCCTAAAATAGGTTGCACGCCTAATTTTTCTGCTTCTTCTAACACTAACGACACTTCAGAAAATTTTTCTAAAATAATTAACACACGATTCCTAAGTTTTTGGCCGATGAGCGCCAGACGAATATATTCGCGGTCTTTGTAACCATTACAAATGATGGCAGTGGTGTTATGACTTCCAAGTGAAAGTGCGGCAAGCAATTCTGGTTTGCTGCCTGTTTCAATACCGACAGGCACTTTGCCATTGTTAATAATAGATTCCACCACATGTCGTTGTTGATTCACTTTAATCGGATAAGCACTGAAATAAGTGTTTTGATAATGATTCGCTTTCATCGAATGTGTAAATGCTTCATGAAGTGATTTAACGCGATGGCGAAGAATATCAGTGAACCGAACGAGAACAGGGAAGGAAATACCAGCGGCTTTAATGGATTGCGCGAGTTCATAGAGATCAATCGTGGCATGATCGCGAACACCATTAGGCTGAGCCCGCAATCTGCCACGTTCACAAATATCGAAGAAGCCATCGCTCCATTGTGTAATGTGGTAAAGATCACGGGCTTGTTGAACAGACCAGTCAGTCATGTGTTTCACCTTAAGCAAAAATTGAGGGTCATGCCAGCCGCGCGTTTTTTGCGCGAGGTGGCATCCAGGAATCTAAAATAATACTGAATTTAATTAAAAACTGGATGGCAGCTTTCGCTGGCATGACAAGTTTATTTAACTGGAATTTGCATATTAAAGGTAACCTCATGAGCGAATACCACTAAGTTCTTCAGCAACTGATTCAGTGCTGCGTTGTGTGAAAAATTTGTTATAAGCACGTTCTTGTCGTGTGCGCCAAGCACCTTTGCCATAACCGTATCCAACAATCATTGGCATAGCAATCGTTGCTTCACTGTAAACCATTTGTTCGTGAACCACAGACACTTTGCCCCACGAGCAGGCTTCGCGGAGTGTCGAACCAGACAAACCGCCATCACGTTCATCAGCAACAGTGACTTGTATCGCATATTTGTGCAATGGAACTTCTGCACCTAATAATTCTGCTGCAACCACCACATCTTGCGCGAAATTTTTTGGCACACCGCCACCCATCATGAGTAACCCTGTTTCGTTGGCGTGAATTTTTAATTCGGTTAATTCACGAAAATCTTTCACGGAATCAATGCTCACCTGTTTTTTTGGATGAGTAACTTGATGCATGACTAAACCAAAACCAGCGCTACAATCACTGAATGCAGGCACAAAAATCGGAATATTTTTTTGATAAGCTCGCAACACAATTGATTGTTTATTTTTGCCATTTTTCTCGAGATATTTGCCCATTTCCATGATGAATTCACGCGAAGAATAAGGTCTTGGCGTTAAACTATTGGCAATTTGGCAAATCGTATCATCACAAATGCGCAGCTCATCTTCATTGATTAGTGTGTCATAAATTCTATCAATGGCCATTTCTTGTAGCTGTGTATCTTCAAGACGCGGGGAACCTTGATAATGTTTAAAGCCCAAACCCTCGAAGAAATCTTGGTCAACAATATTCGCGCCAGTTGAGACAATCATATCGACCATGTTGTTATCAATCATATCGATAACTACTTTTTTTAAGCCGGCAGAAATGAGTGACCCTGCTAGACAAAGAATGATTCCACAGTTTTTATCGGACAACATTTGATGATAAATATCAGCAGCGCGTGCAAGATTTCTTGCTTGAAAAGCAGTGCCGCGCATCGCCTCGATTAATTTCACAAAATCAAATTGTGTGATATCAAGGTGTTGAATTTCTGTAGAAAGTAATTCACTCTTAGCTTTTTCCATCAAGGTCTCCCGGTGGATTTTTGGTTAATTTAAAAATGTTTTATTATGGGATTTTCAATCATCATTGCAAGAATTATTTTTTGTATTTATAAATTTGTGTCATCCCCGCGAAA
>CAZKUQ010000105.1:5578-6846 GCA_964555965.1 uncultured Coxiellaceae bacterium | reverse complement strand
TGCGTGCTTGTCGTCCGGGCATGTATGAATACGAATTAGAAGCAGAATTAATGTATGAATTTATACGTCACGGCGCACGTTTTCCTGCCTATGGTTCCATTGTTGGTGCTGGCCGTAATACATGTATATTGCATTATGTAGCAAACGACCAACAAATTCATAATGGTGATTTAGTGCTGATTGATGCGGGAGCTGAATATCAAAATTATGCAGCAGATATCACGCGAACATTTCCTGCGAATGGCAAATTTTCTGGTGAACAATGTGCGATTTACGAATTAGTTTTAGCATCACAACTGGCTGCCATTAAAGCTGTTAAGCCTGGCGCAATATGGACTTCGCCACAAGAGGTGATTGTTAATATCATCACACAAGGCTTAATTGATCTGGGTCTTCTCAAGGGAAGATTGGATGATCTTATCGAAAAACAAGCCTATTTTCCTTTTTATATGCATCGATCAGGCCATTGGCTTGGACTCGATGTGCATGACGCTGGGCGATACAAAATTGGTGAAAAATGGCGTAAATTACAGCCTGGTAATGTGCTCACCGTTGAACCTGGCATTTATATTTCTGCTGATCTTCCAGTGCACAAGCGTTGGCATAATATTGGTGTGCGCATTGAAGATGATGTATTGGTAGTGGAAGGCGGCCGTGAAATATTAACGCAAGCGGTGCCCAAAAAAGTCGATGAGATTGAAGCGATCATGAAAAAATGAGAATAATGTGATGCGCTATGATCTCATTATAATTGGGGGTGGAATGGTTGGTAGTGCGCTTGCTGTTGCATTGCGCGATACCTCATGGCGTATTGCTTTGGTTGATGCGCGTATGCCGTCAAACACCGATAAACGTTTATTTGCCCTTAATTACAGCAGTTGTCAGTTGCTAAAAAATCTGCAAATTTGGCCGGCATTAGCGGCTCATGTTTCTCCTATTCACGAAGTACACGCCTCATACCAAGGCCATTTTGGTGCAGTACGTTTGCAGCGCGAAGAAGTTGGATTAACATCGCTTGGTTATGTTGTTCCGTCTCATTTTATTGAAGCGGCGCTTAATGATGAGCTGAACCACTTGCCAAATGTCACGTTTTATCGGCCAGCAACATTAAAAAAATTAACGCAAAATAATACTTCAACGCCATCCTCAAATGTAAGTATGTCATCCTCGCGTAAGCGGGGATCTCTTTCATTTTCACAAGATTCCCGCCTTCGCGGGAATGACACGGGCTTATCAGGCGGGAATGACACGGGCTTATCAGGCGGGAA
>CAZKUQ010000105.1:0-5478 GCA_964555965.1 uncultured Coxiellaceae bacterium | reverse complement strand
AATGACACGGGCTTATCAGGCGGGAATGACACGGGCTTATCAGGCGGGAATGACATTGCAGAATTATTATTAGAAACAGAAAATGGCGAGATGATATTGCAAGCAAACATGGTGATTGGTGCAGATGGTGCGGAATCAACTGTGCGCGAACAATTACAAATTCCAGTTGAACGATATGATTATCAGCAAAGTGCTATCGTAACACGCACCAAGTTAAAACGTTCACATCATCATATTGCTTATGAGCGTTTTACCGCGCAAGGTACCATCGCTATGTTGCCGCTGGTTGATAACGAATGCGCAACCATTTGGACAGCTGACAATGTGGTGATAAATAAATTAATGAGCATGTCTTCCGACGTTTTTTTACAAGAATTACAAAAAGAATTTGGATATCGGTTAGGTCAATTGCAATCAATCAGCGAGCGATTTACCTATCCATTACAAATGATTTATGCTGAAAAATCAGTGTCAGGATGTGCGATGTTGCTTGGAAATGCGGCGCATACATTGCATCCAGTTGCAGCACAAGGATTTAATTTAGCATTGTATGATGTGGCAGTTTTAGTCGAAAAAATTCAAGAAAAATTACGTAATAATGAAAATTTTTTAGCGAAAGATTTGCAATTAGTGAGTGATAATATTCAGTCGCGGCAAGCATCTATTATTAAAACATCACATCGATTAACACGCTTATTTTCCAGCTCAGGCACTACCTTGGGATTTATTTTGCCGCTAGGGATGAGTAGTTTAAATGTGATCACACCAATTAAAAAAAGATTTATCAATATGATGACAGGCCGATTAGGACAAGTGCCGAATTTATTAATAAGTTGACAGGGATTATGAAAAAATTATCACAGCAAGAAATTGAAAACGAATTAATCGCATTGACTACCAAATTATTATCAGAGTCAGGCGAGCCTTATAAACGTGAAATTAAAATGAATGTCTCATTGCAGCGACATTTAGGCATTGATAGTTTAAGTCGTTCTGAATTATTTCGCCGCATTGAAAAAACATTTGATGTTACGATACCAGATAAATTACTCGCAGAAGCGGAAAACTTAAACGATGTTCTTGCTTATTTGCAAACGACTGATGCTGATATCAAGCAGCCAATCAGCGCAAAAAAAATTATTACTCATCATGAGCGAGCGAACGTTGATCCATCACAAGCACATACCTTAATTGAAACATTATTGTTATATGTAGAAAAAGCGCCAGATAAACCGCATATTTATTTTCAGCATGAAGATGGTAGCGAAGAGGTAATTACTTATAACCAATTGCTACAATCAGCATTACGTGTTGCACAAGGATTTCGTGATCGTGATTTACGCGAAGGTGAAACGGTCGCAATTATGCTGCCAACGCATCCTAGTTTTCTTTACACTTTTTTTGGCGTGTTATTAGCGGGTGGTATTCCTGTTCCAATTTACCCGCCATTTCGTATGCATATGCTGGAAGCTTATGCAAAAACGGAAGCAAAAATTTTACGTAACGCAGAAGTAAGATTGTTGGTCACCTTTCCTGAAGCATCTGCATTGAGTAAATTGTTACAAGCATTTGTGCCTAGTTTGAAAGAAGTTACCAGTGTTGATGCGCTGATGCAGCAAAAACCGTTAGAAAAATTTTTTAATGCAAAGGCACAATCATCTGCATTTATTCAATATACTTCTGGCAGTACCAATGATCCAAAAGGTGTGTTGTTGTCGCACGGCAATACACTTGCTAATTTGGCGGCCTATGGTAAGGCAATTCAAATCACACCTAGCGATGTCGCCGTGAGCTGGCTGCCGCTTTATCATGATTTTGGTTTGATTGGCGCATGGTTAGGCAGTCTTTATCATGGTATGCCGCTTGTATTGTTGACACCATTTTCTTTTTTAAATCATCCGGAAAAATGGTTATGGGCGGTTCATTACCATCGCGGCACACTTAGTGGCGGCCCTAATTTTGGTTACGAATTATGTATTCAAAAAATTGATCATGTCCAATTAGAAGGATTAGATCTTAGTTCATGGCGAGTTTGTGCGAATGGTGCCGAAAAAGTTTATCCGCGTACACTGGAACAATTTACTAAAAAATTTGAGCCATATGGATTTAAACGCCATGTATTAATGCCTGTTTATGGATTAGCTGAATCAACGGTTGGTTTGACCATTCCACCATTAGGCCGTGATTTTCGTATTGATCATGTTGATCGTAAACAATTTGAAGAACATCGATTAGCTGTTGTTACCGAAGATAAAAATTCATTGGAATTTGTCGGTTGCGGTATGCCGATTCCGGATCACGAAGTGAGAATTGTGGATAATGAAAATAACGTATTACCAGAACGTCACGTAGGTAATTTACAATTCCGCGGACCATCGAGTATGCAAGGCTATTATAATAATCCTGAAGCGACACAAGCTATTTATCATGATGGATGGTTTGAATCTGGTGATCTTGCCTATATTTCAGATGGAGAAATATTCATAACAGGTCGTCAAAAAGATTTGATTATTAAGGCAGGGCGAAATCTTTACCCAGTTGAAATAGAAGAGTTGGTCGGCTCTGTTCCGGGCATACGCCGAGGATGTGTAGCAGCGTTTGGTGTGACAGATGGTGAGCGTGGTACAGAACAACTTGTTATTGTTGCTGAAACGCGCGAAAAAAATAAATTAAAACGCGAGCAAATTAAAAACGCAGTTACTGAAATTATTTCAACCACACTGGATATTGTGCCAGATCATATTGTATTGGCAGCGCCTCGTATCGTACCAAAAACATCAAGCGGCAAATTGCAACGTTCGGCTTGCAAAAAAATGTATCAAGAAGGAAAGCTCGGCCGATTTGTATTACCACCTTGGGTGCAGGTGACAAAATTAGGTTTAAAATGGGCGATACAAAAATTAATTGCTGTTTCATTTTTAGCAGCAAAATTTATTTACACCCTTTATGTTGCATTGATTTTTATTGCAACATTACTACCGGTTTATTTTATTGTTAGATTGGGATCATCATCTCTAGCAGCAAAAACTTGTCGTTTATGGACGCGATTTTTAATTAGAGCAGCCTTTTGTCCATTAACAATTAAAGGAAAGGAATATTTTGAAAAAACATCACCAATGATTTTTGCAGCGAATCACACTAGTTATGCCGATGCGATTATTGCATTAGCTATATTACCTTTGAATGTATGTATGATAGGAAAAAAAGAATTATTTATGGCGCCTGTCATTGGTACTTTCATGCGTAAATTGAATTATTTACAAGTTGATCGTATGGATTTATCTAAAGGATTGGAAGATACCAAGCGATTTGTCGATAAATTGACATCAGGTCATTCCATTTTTATTTTTCCAGAAGGAACGTTTGGTTATGCGGCAGGGCTTAGGCCATTTCGATTAGGTGCTTTTAAAGTAGCAGCTGAAGCAAACGTGCCTGTTTGCCCAATTGCATTAAAAGGTACGCGAAAAATTTTGCGCGACACATCAAAATTATTACGTCCCGCTCGTATTGATGTGACAATCTGTGAGCCAGTTCAACCAGTAGGTGTTGAATGGGAAGATGTCACGCAACTTCGAACCACTGTACGAGCAAAAATCGCAGAATATTGCGGAGAGCCGACACTTGATTTAATTGCAGCACAGACAGTTGCATCAAAAATGCCACGCTAATTTATCGGAGATACTTTTGAGTTCATATAATAAATCGTTTCGTACTATTTTAGCGTGGTGTTTATACGATTGGGCAGCAGCGTCTTTTTCTATTATTGTGACAACTTTTGTTTTCGCTACTTATTTCACGGCGAAAATTGCAGAAAATAATATTGTAGGCACATTTCAATGGGCAAATGGTATGTCACTGGCAGGCATTATCATTGCTTTAACTAGTCCGATATTTGGTGCCATTGCTGATCATGCAGGCTTCCATAAACGTTGGTTATTTGTGTTTACTTTAATTTGCATGATTAGTTCCGCGTTATTATGGTTTGCTTATCCCGATACTTCTTTTATTTATTTCACATTAGCATGTGTTGTGATTGGTACCATTGGATTTGAAATCGCATTAGTATTTTATAATGCATACCTTCCTTACATTGCCACTACTAATTATCTTGGACGTATTTCCGGCATTGGCTGGGGGTTTGGTTATTTTGGCGGTATTGTTGCATTATTAGTCGCATTGCTGCTATTTGTTAAAGGCAATCATCCTTGGTTAGATCATCAAACGGCTGCGCAAATTCGTATTTGCGGGCCATTTGTGACGGTTTGGTTTTTTATTTTTTCAATTCCATTATTTTTATCTCGCGATCAAATTGAGACGCCAACTCAACCGCTTCCGCAAGCAGTCAAAGCAGGCATTAAAGAATTAATGATCACATTAAAAAAATTGCCTAGCGAAAAAAATATGTTGCTCTATCTTTTTTCACACATGATTTACACAGATGGATTAAACACATTATTTGCTTTCGGCGGAATTTATGCTGCGGGAACATTTGGTCTGTCATTTGAAGAAATATTAATGCTTGGTATCACCATGAATGTTGCAGCAGGTATTGGTGCAGTACTGCTTGCTTGGATGGATGATTTATTGGGTTCCAAAGAAACAGTGATGGTGTCATTAATTTCATTGACAATATTCGGCATCCCCGTGTTATTTGTGCATGATAAATATTTATTTTGGACATTAGCAGCATTGTTATGTGTTTTTGTTGGGCCAGTACAATCCGCTAGCCGCTCATTAATGGTCAGACTAATTTTAACTAAAGATACATCAACAGAAATGTTTGGTTTATATGCGTTATCAGGCAGAATTACTGCTTTTATCGGCCCATGGATTTTAGGCATGGCAACGCTTTATTTCAATAGCCAGCGTGTGGGCATGGCTACCATTTTAGTATTTTTTGCATTAGGCGCATTGACGTTAATACCGGTGCACGTTGAGAAGTCTGAGGATAAAATAAGTGCATAATATGAATTAATTCCCAAATAAGAAAAAACTAAAATCACTTGCAAAACGAGTTAAATTCTTTTGAAATGAGGTCTTTGGATTTAGCTACATAAATTGAAGGTAAATTATCATGAGTACAAATGTTCACGCCATTAATGACGATGTTTTTGAGGCAGAAGTGATTGAGTCTACTATTCCTGTGCTTGTTGATTTTTGGGCGCAATGGTGTGGTCCATGTAAGGCACTTGCCCCTATTTTAGAAGACATTGCACAAAAATATACGGATAAAGTTAAATTCGTTAAGCTTGATGTGGACCATAATCCATCCACTCCGCCAAAATTCGGTGTCCGTGGCATTCCAACATTAATTCTTTTCAAAGATGGCCAAGTAAAGGCAACGCAAGTTGGCTTGTTAAGCAAAGCTGACTTAACCCAGTTTATTGATGGCCATATTGGTTAATAATTTTATCGCACAAACCCTGCCCCTTGCAGTTTACCGATGGGGTTTCTTAAGGGGAGAAGCGGTAGCTCTCC
>CAZKUQ010000104.1:0-6858 GCA_964555965.1 uncultured Coxiellaceae bacterium | reverse complement strand
AAGATGCGATTAAGAACTTTCAAAATCACTTGGATGCGACATCCAAAGAGATGATAAAAACCGGTGAACATTTTCCATTGGAAATGATGACGGCTATTTATAAAGTTTATAAAAAGAATTGGGATAATAATGCCTGGGATGGAAACCAGTTGTCTTGCTATAGCGTGGATGTGATTAGTTATGCATTACGATTTGCGCCAGCAGTAGATGCGCAGCGGTTTCGAAAGGGTTTGGTGAATGAAGTATCAGTGAATGATGCGTTACCACGATCATTTGACTTAGGAAATGGTAGAAAATATTTTCCTCTCGATGTTGATCCTACTTTTATTATTGGTCGTTCTCATTTAGTCGATTGTTATTATGGCGAGCGGGTTGGGATGGGCTGGGCGCGGCGTGGCGGGCGGTTGCCTTGGGCGCTTTTGGCGTTTCCGAATTATGTCAAACAAAAACAGGATACATTGAAAAATTTAAGCAGCGACTTGAACACCCAGCCGAGCAAGAAGTGTTGTTGGCGTGGACTTAAGCTCGATTGCTTGTAATGATTTTTTCGCCGAATTAAATATTACACCTCATGTTACAAAACAATTGAAATTCATAAAATATAAATACAATAATATTGAATTGCTTTGTGGAGATTTGTTTAATTTAACAAGCTTAGACCTACCAACTATTCATGCGGTATATGATTGTAAAGCACTTATTGCACTGCCATCTGAGTTACGGAAAAAATATGTAGGACATTTAGTAGCTTGCCTAGGAACTAAAATTAAAATTTTGTTACTGACAAGAGAAACAAGCTGCCAAATAAAACCTCCGCCTTTTCCAGTTAGCAAAACAGAAGTGAATCTGTTATACGGCTCTTATTTTGATATCCAATTATTGAAATGCTTATTTACAACCGATATTCCTGAGCGGTTAATCAAAAAAGGATATACCGAAATGACGGAAAGCGTTTATCTGATTTCAGAAAAAGCATAGCTGTTAGCATTACTGCGTGACCATTTTTTGAAGCAAAAGGTTTTATAGTAAAAAAAGAGCAGCCTGTCATTATTCGAGGGGTGACCCTTACAAATTTTATGATGGAGAAAATTCTCTGATTCGTAGGTAATTCCAATTCTATTTTATTTATCAGGCATACAAACGCGAATACGATGGCCATCTGGATCAAGCGCTACAAAAGTTAACCCAAATACTGCTTCATGCAAGTCTTGTTCAATAGCAACTCCTAATTTTCTCCATTCATCATGTAGTTCTCGTACTTTCTGTTCATCTTCGACCATAAAAGAAAGCTCGGAACGATGACCAGTTCCTCCTGAAACAAAATTCGTTGCCTGTGTAGACCATAAGCTAAATGTAAATCCATTCTCGAAAGAGAAAGCAACATAGGTTGGAAATGAAGCCACTGGTTTGGTAGAAAAAATCTTTTCATAAAATAAAGCACTTTCCAAAGGATTTTTCACATAAAACAACAATAAGTTTGGGGTGAGCATGTTAACCTCATTAGATACATGATTGTTCTTGTTATAATTATATAGGATAATACTGTCAAAATATGGCAGTAGTGATTGGATTATGAATAGAACTGAACGACTTTTAAATTTGTTACAAATTTTAAGAAGTTATCGCTATCCTGTCAGCGGACAGCGTCTAGCAGAACGATTAAATATTAGCATTCGAACCTTATATCGTGATATTGCTACCTTACAAGCTCAGGGAGCTGAAATCGAAGGAGAGGTGGGTATTGGATATATACTTAAACCAACTTTCTTTTTACCACCTTTAATGTTCACACAAATAGAGATGGAATCTTTGCTTTTAGGTACACGCTGGGTTATTCAATATGGAGATGCGCCATTATCGAAAGCTGCAACAGATGCATTAAATAAAATACTCGACGTTCTACCTAATAATATAAAAAATAATGTGAATGCTTTTTCATTACGTGTAGGTCCACCGGCATCAGAGTGCATGGCCAAAGAAGACCTCTCTGCGTTAAGAGATGCTATTGCCAATCAAAAGAAAATTTGCATCGTCTATGAGTCAGAGAATGGCAAAGAAATCCAACAGATAGTCTGTCCATTTACCATTGGATATTTCACTAATGAGCGCATATTAGTTGCTTGGTCTGACAAGCAAAAAAACTATCAACACTTTAAAACAAATCGTATTAGCGCAATTGAAATATTGAGCGAACATTATCCTGGCTCGAAAGATAAGCTCTTTCGCGAATGGCAGGCATTACAACTCCGTAAACATTGAATTGGGCTTTTATTATGAGAAAAAAATATCATCAATGGCAAAATACCAAAATCACTGAACTCTTAAAGATTACCTTACCTATTATTCAAGCACCAATGGCTGGTGGCGCAACCACGCCTCAATTAGTAGCGGCTGTATCTAATGCTGGTGGATTGGGTTCACTAGGCGCAGGTTATATGACAGCAGATGAAATTAAAATCACGATAAAGAAAATTAAATCACTTACCAATAAAGCATTCTCTGTCAACCTTTTCATACCCGAAAAACATCATGCAAGTAATGAGCAAATCGAACAAGCAAGAAAATTAGTTCAAGCTTCATGCTCAGAATTAAACTTTAATGTTGAATCTATCAAAGCGCCTTTCACACCGCCATTTGAAGAGCAAATGAACGTCATTGTTGAGGAAAAAGTTCCTATTTTAAGTTTTACATTTGGTATTCCGTCCAAAGATTGGATAGAGACTTTAAAAAAAAATGCTATTACTTTAATGGGAAATGCAACAACGTTAGCTGAAGCAAGACAATTGGAAGAGAATAATATTGATGTTGTCGTTGCACAAGGCAGCGAAGCAGGCGGTCATCGAGGCACCTTTCTTGGAAGCACAGAAAATGCGCTCATTAGCATTTCATCATTAGTACCTTTATTAATTGAGCATATTAAAATTCCCGTTATTGCCGCCGGTGGAATTATGAATGCAGAAAAAATTGTAGAATTACTAACATTAGGCGCCTCTGCAGTGCAAATGGGAACCGCCTTTTTATGCTGTACCGAATCAGGCATTCATCCACGCTACAAAGAATTGCTACTGAATATTTCTCATGATAATACAATACTAACCCGAGCTTTTTCTGGAAAGTTAGCACGTGGTATCGTGAATAAATTTATCACTAGAATGCAGTCGCATGAAAAAAACATTCTTGATTATCCAATTCAAAATGCATTAACTAGTGCGATGCGCAAAGAAGCAGCAAAACAGAATAATGCTGATTTCATGTCAATGTGGGCAGGACAAGCGGCGCAATTTTGCAAAGCGCTGCCTGCCGCCCAATTAATTGAAGAATTAAATAGTGAAGTAACCACATTATTAAAATAATCATCCAAGGGAGCGCTATGTTTGTTATTCTAATTAGCTATAAAAAACCATTGGAAATAGTTGATAAGTATCTTGCAGATCATGCAACCTTTCTTGATCAATGCTATGAAAAAAATTATTTTATGGTAAAAGCAAAGATCAGCGGTCTTATGAGAGATAATTGATAGAAACCCACTCGAACGATTAAAGCAATTAAAATCTGATTCCACAATCAAAGTGAGATACTTATCGCGAGATGAAGAAAAACAATTGCACGAAGCGATCACTGCTCGCGATGATAAAATCAAACTTGATCATATCAATGCGAACAAATGGCGCGAAGAACGCGGATATGAATTATTCCCTGATCTTAGCAACTATCATTATGCGCGATATTAACCGTTGAAGGTGGTTATGCAAAAAACGGCAAAACACGCCACATACCATTAAACAGCAAAGCATTATCAACATTAAAAAATTGGCAAAAACAATCAAACTCAGGAACATATATATTTTCAAATAAGAATGGCGAACAATTTGATAACGTAAAAAAATCTTGGGCAAAAATATTAAAAAATGCTGGTATAGAAAATTTTCGCTGGCATGATATGCGTCATCATTTCGCATCTAAACTTGTCATGGCAGGTGTTGATTTAAATACTGTCCGCAAACTGCTTGTCACTCTGATTTAACCATGACATTACGTTACGCGCACCTTGCACCAGAACATAAAGCTAATGCGGTGGAGAAGCTTGTAGAAATCTAATTAAGGAATTAAAAAATGGATGAAATCAAAAAGAACAACGACATCATCACCGATAAACGTTATCTACAATTACTTGATGATGCCAAACGCAAAGTTTCTTCAACAAGAATTCAAATCGCAAAAGCTGCTTCCAGAGGTCAGTTTGAACTCTACTGGTGGTTTGGTGAACGCATTGTTACAACACAAGATAAGTATGGCTGGGGTAAGTCAGTCGTAGAGCAACTCGCTAAGGACCTAAGACGGGCTTTTCCTGAAACCACGCATGGATTTTCAACTAGAAATCTCTGGTACATGAGGAATATTTACCTTGAATACAAAGACTTACCAATTCTGCAACAGGTTGTTGCAGAAATTCCCTGGGGTCAGAATGTAGTCATTTTAGACAAAGTTAAAGACATTACGGCAAAGCAATATTACCTAGAAATGGTCAGACAACAAGGGTGGACTCGCAGCATTCTCACCATGCAAATCAACTCAAATGCATACGAAAGACACCAGCTATCAAACAAGCAACACAATTTTACCGAGACATTACCTCAACATCTAGCAGAACAAGCAAGCAGCACTATGAAAGATATTTACATGCTAGACACGCTTGGCCTAACACAACCAGTGCTAGAAGCTGAAATTGAAAATCGCATGGTAAATAAAATAAAAAATGTCATGCTAGAATTAGGTTATGGCTTCGCGTTCATGGGTAATCAGTATCGCATAATCGCTAATGGTAACGAATATTTTATCGACTTATTGTTTTACAATCGCCGACTCCAATCCCTTATTGCAATTGAATTAAAAAAAGGAAAATTTGAACCTGAATACGCAGGCAAAATGAATTTTTATCTTAACCTATTAGATGACTTTGTACGTGAACCGCACGAAAATCCATCCATCGGTATCATACTCTGCTCTGAACGAGATCGATTTGAGGTTGAATACGCATTGCGTGGTGTAAAAAATCCAGTTGGTGTTTCTGAGTTTCGATTGTCAAAATCACTTCCAAAAGAATTATTAGATAAATTACCCAATCCAAAAGAATTAGAAGCGGAATTAATGCGTGAACTTGATTCTGAAGATTTAAATGAAGTAGCATCTTAACAATAAGACATAGGAAAATATTCATATATTAAAAATTATCTTATTTCACACTCTCCTTACATTCAGAGGTTTGATTCTTACAATAAGTAAATTATCCGCGCTAGGATTTTTACTTGGCTTTGCAATGATGGTTATTTTTAACGAAACCAGGATTCCGCTATACGGAAAAATCTTCATGGCAGTAATGGGGATGTCATTTACTTCAATTTGCTGGTTTTATGATTATATGATTTTGTATTTGAAACCAAAATCATTGGATATAATACTCAAACAATAATCGCCAATTATTTGTATCAATGAAGGTTAGTAACAAACATGAATCAAACATCTTATCGTTTCAATTTTAAACCTGCAGATAAATCACAATGCGAATTAGTTCACGAGTGGTTAAAACAAGACTACATCAGTAAATGGATTCATGGACAAGGACTAAAAAATACACTATCAGGACTTGAAAAGTTTACTCAGTATCATGCTCCTGATAAAGAACATGATCGCGAGCTGACAATCACACAACATTGGATAGGTTATGATGGCGACAAACCTTTCGTTTATTTATTAACATCCAATATTTTTAAAAATTCCGGCGATGAATATACTAAATATAGTGAGACAAGTGGTCCATTTATCACCTTAGATATTTTTATCTGTGATCAGCAATACCTTGGCAAAGGGTTAGCTACTACTATTATCAAACAATTTCTGTTAAGCCATTTTTCTGATATATCCGAAGTATTCATCGATCCCGAACAAAGTAACGAAAGAGCTATACATGTCTATCAAAAAGCTAGGTTTAGGCTTGTTGGTGAATTTATTGCTGAATGGCACTCTGTTCCTCATTACATCATGAAACTTAAGATGAAAGACCTGTAAAAATATCCATATATAAAACATAATGTTTTCTTCGCCAAGACCGCATGAATGGTTTTAGAGAGAAACGCACAAAAGGAACCCAAATACATCCGGCTCGGCCGCTCCATTCGTTATCACAAAAACGATCTGGATGCTTGGTTGCAAAAAAACCGTGTTAGCCACGCAGAGTAATTAGAATGCAACCTTCTTCATTACGAAGGTTGCGTTTTAATATCTACTTGCTATAGCTAGATGTAGAAGTGCGCAAGTTTGCTGGTTGTAAATTTTCATTATCGTTATTTTTTAAGCCTAACAATTCCTCTATTTTTCTTTTTTCTGACTCAATTTTTGAATATGCTTCATCACCAAGCCGCCATTTTTCTCTTAATTCATTTTGTACACCTATACCTAAAATTTTTGCTGCCTTCCTTGCGTCGTCAGATAAATTACCAAAATCATCGCTTTCAAAATCAAGATTGATTTGCAATATATACCCAGACAACTGGCTGTTAGTAAATGCTTGTTCAAATGCAGCATCGTCCAGCTCTTGTAATCTTTTTTTCAAATTAACTTCGGTTGCTGTTTCAATTTTCGAAAAAAATTTCATTTATGTTCCACCTTCCTTTTAATTTTATATCCTGATCCAATGTGCGGATCACATTACCACAACACACTACAGCACTTCTTCATACACTATACTTTCACTTCATTTGCACTTCATTTTTAAATTTGCCTATTCATTCGACCGCAAAAACACATCACAACTTATTGATTTTATTCAACGTCCCGGGGCGGATTATTACATTCAAAATC
>CAZKUQ010000103.1:0-6906 GCA_964555965.1 uncultured Coxiellaceae bacterium | reverse complement strand
GTTGCGAGCAGTGTAATCGCTGCGCTTACAGTGACATATTATGCTGCTGATCTTAATCAAAACTCAGCAAAAAAATTAGTATTAACATTAAAATCACAAATGCAGCCTCAAGATCAAGTGATTAGCTATTTTAAATATTATCAAGATGTCCCTTTATATCTTGAAAAACAAATTAAGGTGGTCGCTGATTGGAATTCACCAACAATTTCTGTCAGAGATAATTGGACGCGTGAATTGTGGCTTGGAAAACAATTTCAACCCAGTACTAATTGGTTAATCAATGAAGATACTTTTTGGCAGCAATGGCATAGCAATCGTCGTGTGTTTGTGTTTTTGAATCAAAATTATTTATCGCAATTCAAATCACATCAGCCAACTTATTATATTATCGGACAAGAAAACGATATTATTTTATTGAGTAATAAACCAACTATTTAAACACCCATAATTTATTACAGGTAAACGTAAAAAATGGCATGGTGGCAAGCACAATTAATAATGCTAATTGATAAGGAATTGGCAGCAATAATAGATAATAAAATAAGCTTTCGCCTAATATAAAACTAATGATTTGCACGCATAATAATTTTGGAAAAGTGACTCGATGTAACGCAGTCGTTCCATCGAATGTCCACAAGCGATTACCCCAATAACTGACTTGAAAAGAAATCAGAAAAGCAAAAAAATTAGCGATCAGCGGTGCAAGATGTTTTAACTGCACCAGTGTCACGACCAAACAAAAATGCACAGCAGCAGCGGTTGTACCCACCACCAAAAAACGAAATACTTGTGCCAACAAAGGAAACCGTGAAAAATAATTATGAAGCGTATTTTCATTCGTAAATAAGTGATTAATAAATGAAGGATGCTTAATCATGGAATCCTTCCTTTACTTGCAATAAATATTTTGGTCGTTGTTTTACTTCTGTGAAAACACGCGCAATATATTCGCCTAAAATACCGATTGATAATAATTGCACGCCGCCCAAAAACATAATCGCGACAACTAATGTGGGAAATCCTGGTAAATCTGCGCCATATATCATGGTGATAGTCACAATATAAATTGCATAAATTAATGATATTAATGAAATCACAAAACCAATTAATCCCCACACACGCAATGGCACATCAGAAAAAGAAGTAATGCCCGTAATCGCTAACTCAGTTAATCGATAGAATCCCCAAGAACTTTTACCTGCTGCACGATCTTGCACATCAAATGGAATACCCAGCGTTTTGTAACCTACCCACGCATACAATCCTTTCATAAATCGTGTACGCTCAGGAAACTGTTTGAGTGACTCCACAATTTTTTTATCCATCAAACGAAAATCACCGGCATTTTTAGGGATATTGATTTTTGTAATGTGCTGCATGACCCAATAAAAAAAGTCGGAAAAATGACGCTTAAAGAAGGATTCTGCTTCACGGTCTTGGCGTATGCCATAAACCATGTCATAACCTTCTGCCCATTGCTGCAAAAATTGATTGATGAGAGTAAGAGGATGTTGAAAATCAGCATCGACTAAAATCACGACATCGCCTGAAGCATGCTCAATACCAGCAGTCAGTGCAATTTCTTTGCCAAAATTTCGCGACAACCCAAGTAATTTAACATGAGAATTTTTGCATAATTCACGGGCTTTTATCAGTGTTTGATCACGACTGCCATCATCCACCATGATAATCTCATAACACGATGTCAAGCCTTGTAATAATGCTTGTAATTCAACAATAAAAGGTGAAATCACTTTTTCTTCATTGAAAATAGGCACCACACAAGAAATAAAAACTGTTTTATCTTGCACTGCACGTTTGCGTTGTTCTATTTGCATAAGCCCATAAATCGTTATTATTAATGATATGGATTATATACTGATCATTACTAAAAATGCGAATCGGGATCGCGCCCTTCGAGATATATACCGTTCGTACTGCCTTCGAGATATATATCCGCTCGTACTGAGGAGCGCACGAAGTGCGCGTCTCGAAGTACGAGAAATTAGAATTTAGTTAGATAGTTTTGAAGGCCTTGATGTTTCATATAAAACAAGTTCATTTTTTCCCGGCAGCGTATCATCTAACGAAATGACGTCCATTTTTTCGCCCACACTAATTCTAGCTTGAATTGCTTGCTCAACTTCATGTAATTGATTGTTACGATGAAATAAACCAAAAAGTTTTTTACTTGGCTTGATATCTAGTAAATGCATTAACCCGAGTAATATATTTTGATTTAAACGGCTTGAAGGAGAATTTTTTTTAAAAAAATCAAGTAACTTAGTCAGCGCAGTTTTTTCGTCAACTTTATATTGCAATTCTGCTGATGTTGGTAGCTCTAATTCATCACCATTGTTTGAATCTTTTGCTGCATAAAAACTTTTGACTAATTTAACAAAATTTCGTTTCCGCTCAATGCCTTCCGTACCAGGTTTACGTTGCAATAAATTTTTTATTTCTTCTTCATATGTTTCATAAATACCGTGGCAAATCGCGATAACTTTATCCATGCCTGTTAATCGATTATTCATTGTAATTCCTTATTGGCTTAATTATAATTCATCGTGATTTTACACAGCTTCTTTGATTATTCAATATTTAATATTATAAAAATGACACGCGCACGAGCCCCTCAAGACAACAGTATGTGGCTAATTAACGCCATGCAAAATTTGGGTTATCGATCTAACCCAGGCGGTGTTTGCCATGGATTAACTTGCACGTGGATTGAATCTGCTTTGCTGAACGAGTTAGACATTTTCACTTCACGCTTAAAATATATTCGCCGCAGACCCCATTTGCATACAAAAATTAAACGTATTGAAAAAAGGCTTGCTGAAAAAAAACGAATAAGTACGCATGATAAACACACATTAACTATCAAAACATTTTTTGATAACATTGAACTTTCTCAACAACCAGAATTATATCCACATTTATTCGACACAACCAATCAACCGATTTATCAAGATATTTTTCTCACTTCACCACTTACCATGACTGATAAATTAGCAGCTAAAGGCGGCATCAACAAAACAGCTGATTTTTCAGGAATCTATTCGATTGATGATTTAAAAAAGTATTTAACTTCTTTTCGTCAAGCAGTTATTAATACTAACACCACTTGCCCAATCGCATTTTCACTGAGCTGCATGGGACATATTATCGGCTTGCATTATGAACTAGCGAGTGATACATGGCATTTAATGAATGCAAGCAATTTGTTTCCAAAAAAAATTCGTGGCATTACTGCAGCCGCACGCATGCTTGCGAAATCACTTTACATTAATAAAAATGATGAACATGTTTGTATGTCAACACATGTGTTTTCAACTAAAGCTGATCAACGATCTGCTACGGCTTGTATAAACACTTGGATGACTTCACCAATTTTTCAAGAGCTTCATGCTATATCATCTGAAAAAGCAAACCTGATCGATTCCCCTTATGGTGCTTCATGGTTACACATGGCAGTTGATGATAATCAAGTCGATATCGCGGAAAAACTATTACAAACTGGTGCTGATGTGAACTTGCCACGCAAAGATTCTCAAGCAACACCACTACATCTTGCAGCCGAAAGTGGACGCATTAAGCCAATAAAATTACTTATTGAATATGGTGCGAATATTAATTCCTCCACACCTACAAATCATGCAACACCATTATTTATTGCCGCACTCAATGGACATGCGAATGTGATACAGTATTTATTAGCGTGTGGTGCTAATGCTAATATCGCATCAATAGAATCGCTCAGCTCATTTCGAGAGCTTGCAAAAGATTTCTCATTTGAAAAAGCAGCTGAAGAATTTATCAGTAAAAAATCAACCGACAATTTGATTATGATTTATCCGCATGAAATTGCAGCATTAAGAGGACACCAACATTGCGCTGATTTAATCACGCAATATTCAACCGTATCCAATCCCAATCGATTTTTTAATAAACGTAAATTTGAGGCGATTGCCATTGGATCAACATTTGGAAAGTCTGCAAAAAAATCAAAACCAATGACTAATCACTAGATACTACTTTTAACTGAACTTTGGCAATTTTAAGTAATCCTTAATATTAACCTGAAGAAAAAAAATTAATTTTTTAAATGACATAATCATTTATGTATTAATTTCTTAAAAATAACTTCTTGGATCATGTTAAGCTAAAATAAATAAAAAATTCAGGGATGAACAAACATGCAAAAGATAAGATATCATTTCAATCAAGGGTTATTGATCGAACTAATGCGTAAACTCGGGTACGAAGTTTCCAATAAAGGGATTTGTTATGGAATTGCTAACATGGGCATGCAAGCGATTCTAGCTGATGATATCGATACATTTGTTAAAAGAAGCGATCTTCTCTATCAAATAAAAGAAGCTAATTTGCCGATTTATTCTCTTGTTAAATATACAAAAACACGTGCTGCAAAACAACAAAACTTAACTGAATTAGATAAATTAATTCTTGATATCCCTGCATTTTTTGATGGAATTTTAATTTATCAGTCAACAAATGTTCCATCTGAACTACATTCCGATCAATTGAAAATTGCTTATCAAGATACATTAAATTCTCTACCACTTGCCTCATCGCTTTGTTTTGATAAAGATAAAATTGTTCAATCGGGAGTAATAACAGGAGTATATGATATTGAATCGTTAAAAAAATATTTCAATTCACTAAATAACATTATCAAAAAAAATAAAATTAATTATTCTTTTGCTTTTATTATTTGTGATCAGTCTCATGCAATTGCGGTTGGTTATGAGCCATCATCAGATTTATTTTTTTTAATTGATGGTAATGATTTTCCAGGAAGATATTATCTTAATGGGCATGATATGGCATATGCTATTTTTAATGCCTTTGATGGTAATGATTATATTGTTCTTGTTACAAGTATTTTTGTTAAAAAATCCAATGAAAAAAAATTCAAATTGATATTTAATGAATGGAAAGATAATGAATCTAACATTTTTAATCCCAATAATATTAAATTAACCGATGATAACTCGGGTATTTCCTGGCTTTTTATGGCAGCTCATGAAGGTCAATTTGATACTGTCAAATGGCTTCTTGAAAATGGTGCTGATCCGAATCAACCTGATGCGGTTGGTTTCACGCCGTTATATGCTGCCATTGATCATAATCATGCAGATATTGTAAAATTATTGCTTGCATACAATGCTAGTCCATTTAAAACTACCAATAAATTTATCCCATCGTATTTTGATCTTGCTGATTCATTGCAACATTATTCCTGCATTAAAGAATTGAACGATGGCATAAAGTATTGGCCAATACGTCAAGAAATTGCAAAATTATCTGATGATTCCCATTCAGCTAGGCAATTTGCCATTGATATATTAAAAAAAAATGCACATACATTATCTATCAACGAATTAAAACATAAATTATCTGAATTTCATCGAATAGAAAAGCTGGCGAAAAAAATCAGAGAAAATAATAAAATTATAGATGTTGATGAGCGCATTAATCATTCATATCAAGCATATGCTAAAAATGAAAATATTACTAAAATTATTCGACAACTAGATTTAATGTTATCGCCATATGAAAATAAAAATTGTTTTTTATCTTTGTTTAATTTATTTAAAAATAAAAAACCAGCTTGTAACGACGAAATTTTTGCTAAAAGAATTGTTAAATCATCATAAGAATTTTCTATCTATTTATTTTTAAAATAAAATTTATTTTTTCGTCTCGCAAAATATTGCCAAATTGATCCGCATACTGATCCACTAAGTTATATTAAGCAGAAATCGGTTGTCAGTAAAAATGTATTAAAATAGTTTCGATGCGTTATCAAAATAAAACACTTAGAAATTGATTTCACTCTCACGATATGTATATTATTCAACAAACGTTAACTCAATACACAAAAACAGGGATAAATCATGCTTAATCGACTATCTACCTCCAACATGAGCAAACTACTCTCACAATATAAAAATTATTATGATGGTACAAGTGAGTTAATTTTATCTGAAAGAGATTTACACGATGATGATATTCCAGAACTTTGTCATTTTTTATTAAAGCATCCTGAAATAAAAAAATTAGATTTGGGTACAAATTATATCACCTATAAAGGCGCTATAGATCTTTTTCAAATTAATACGCTCACTCATCTTTGCTTAGATAACAATGATTTTGATGATGAAAGTGCCGATGAAATGACTGCAGCACTTGTTAAGTGCACGCTCACTCATCTTTCATTATCTAATAATCATATTGGTGATAACGTTTCCCAAGTACTCGCTAAGAGTAAACTCATTTCACTTAATGTTAGTGATAATATAATTGAGGATGAGGGTATCACCGCTCTTGCCAAAAGTAAGATGCTTACCCATCTTGATGTCAGTGATTGCGTCATTACTGATAATGGCGCAATAAAGTTACTTAACAATAATAAGATCATTTCGCTTGATATTAGTGCAAATAATATTAGCAAAGAATTAAAAGAAAAAATTAAAAATCACATTCAATATAATTTTCTAGCTGAAGCACAACAAAAAAAATTACACACTTTAAGTCGTTTGTTTGGCCAAGTTATTAAATCATTTGGCAAAAATGATCCGAAACATGAAACAAAACTCTATTTTAAAAAATACACTGTAGCAAAATTAGTTTTTTCTACTATGGTAAATCATCATTTCTTTGGTAAGACTGAAACTGAGCAAGCACAAAAAATAAATGCGATCATGACAAAATATAGTGAAAGACCAACAAAAGAAAATACGCAGAAGAAAAATAAAATATAAGTTAGTCGTGAAATTAACTTATAAGTCGATAGTTCAATACCTTATCATATATGGGCTCTGCCTGATTACAAGTAAAAATACCTACGAACGCGAATCTCGGTTAAGAAGACTTGTC
>CAZKUQ010000102.1:0-6964 GCA_964555965.1 uncultured Coxiellaceae bacterium | reverse complement strand
CGAAAGTGGGGACCTCATTAGTATTTACAAGATTCCCGCATGCGCGGGAATGACAGAGAATATCATCTCCCCAACTCATCCAACAATTCTTTCACCAATCCTAATCTTTCATTGCTAACATGAGCTGATAAGTTGAAACGAATTCGTGTGGGGCCATCCAAACGATATGTTTTTGGCTTAATTTGAATAAGCTTAATAATTGTTTCAGGTTTAATAGTTGGTTTACCTGAAAATTCAAATTTTCCGCCTTTTTCATTAGCATCTATTTTAATAATACCTAATTGATCTGCTTGTTGTTTTAATTCAGCAAGAGCAAATAAATTTTTTAACGCATCAGGTAATAAACCAAATCGATCAATCATTTCTACTTGAATTTCGTCTAATTCACTGACAGTCTTTGCATTGGCAATTCGTTTGTAAAACAATAATCGTAATTGTACATCATTTAAATACTTTTCTGGAATCAATGCTGTAATATGCAAATCAACTTCGGATCGGTGTTGCAATAGTGATTTTTCAAAATCAGGTTCTTTACCGGATTTTAGTGAATCAATTGCGCGTGACAACATTTCCATATAAAGTGTAAAACCAATTTCTTGCATATCACCACTTTGTTCTTCGCCTAATAACTCACCTGCACCACGAATTTCTAAATCATGTGTGGCAAGCGTAAATCCTATGCCTAAATCATCAAATGCAGATATGACTTCTAACCGTTTACCCGCATCATGAGTAATCATTTCTTTGGGTGGTGTGAGCAAATAAGCATAAGCTTGATGATGTGAACGGCCAACGCGTCCGCGCAGTTGATGCAATTGTGCAATACCAAATTTATCTGCGCGATTAATGATGATGGTGTTGGCTGTGGGAATATCAATACCACTTTCAATAATAGTTGAGCAGATTAATACATTGTATTGGCGATGATAAAATGCAGACATAATGCGTTCAAGGTCACGCTCATGCATTTGTCCATGCGCGACTGTTGTACGCGCTTCAGGAATTAATTGTGAAATTTCTTCTGCTTTTTTGTTGATGGTAGAAACTTCATTATGTAGAAAATATACTTGACCACCACGCATAATTTCACGTTGTATGGCTTCTTGAATGATGGAATCTTTGTATTCATGCACAAACGTTTTGACAGACAAACGTTTTGCAGGTGGTGTTGCAATCACTGATAAATCGCGAATGCCGGCTAATGACATATTCAACGTGCGAGGAATGGGGGTTGCCGTTAAAGTGAGTATATCAACCATCGTGCGTAACGATTTCAATTTTTCTTTTTGCTTAACACCAAAACGATGTTCTTCATCAATAATGACTAAACCAAGCGCTTTAAATTGAATATCTTCTTGCAGTAATTTGTGCGTGCCAATCACAATATCAATTTTTCCGTCTGCAAGACGTTGCAAAATATTTTTTGTTTCTTTGCCTGTACGGAAACGTGATAACATTTCCACTTGAATGGGCCAATCTGCTAAACGATCTTGAAAAGTTTGAAAATGTTGCTGCGCGAGCAATGTGGTTGGAACTAATAATGCAACTTGTTTATTATTTTGCACAGCAATAAATGCTGCGCGTAACGCAACTTCTGTTTTACCAAAGCCTACATCACCGCAAATCACTCTATCCATGGGCTTATCTGACGCCATATCAACAAATACTTGTTCGATCGCTTGCAATTGATCCGGCGTTTCTTCAAATGGAAATCCTGCAGCAAACGTTTCGTATTGATCTTGTGGAATTTGAAAAGCGTCCCCTGGACGTGCTGCACGTTTAGCATAAATATCGAGTAATTCAGCGGCTGCATCACGTACTTTTTCGGCCGCTTTTCGTTTGGCGCGAGACCATTGCTCAGTGCCTAACTTATTGATGGGTACATGTTCTGGATCAGCACCCGTATAACGATTAATGAGATTTAACGATGCAACCGGCACGTATAATTTATCACCGCCTTGATATTCTAAACATAAAAATTCAGCGATTTGATCACCAACGGTGAGAGTTTGTAATCCCAAATATCGGCCAACACCGTGATCGATGTGTACGACAGGGTCATTAATTTGTAATTCAGTTAAATCTTTGATGAGTGAATCTGTATCTTGCGCCGTGCGCTTTCGTAAACGTCGTTGCATGACACGTTTGCCATACAATTGTGTTTCAGTAATGAGTGTTAATTCGGGATGTTGTAGTGTAAAGCCTTCTTCAATTGGAGTGACGGTTATCCCATTTTTTTCATTACTATTAAGAAATTCTTGCCAGCTATGAAAATATTTTGGTTCTAAATTAATGCCGTGAAAAAGCTGCAATAATACTTCGCGTCGCCCCATACTTTCTGCGCAAAATAAAATTCGACCAGCATATTTTTTGACAAAATCATCTAATAAAGTGAGTGGCTTGGATGATTTATTATTGATATCTAATGTTGGCAATGAACTCGTTTGAAACGCATCATCAGTTGAAAAATTTTGTGCTTGCAATTTTATGCGCGAATAGTTGGATAAATAATTTGATACTTCATGTGTTGTTAAAAATAATTGTGTTGGTGTGAGAATAGGTCGTGAAATGTCATAACGCATTTGCTCATAACGCAAATCAATTTCATGCCAAAATTCATTTGCATTTGCATCAGAATCGTTGATAGTAATAATCAACGTATTACTAGGTAAATAATCTAATAAGGTGACTGTATTTTCAAAAAATAAGGGAAGATAATATTCAATTCCTGGCGAACAAATTCCTTCACTGATATCTTGATAAATGGGGCATTTGAGTGGGTTACCACTAAATTGGCTGCGCCATTTTTGTCGAAATAATTCAATTGAATTTTCTGTGAGGGGAAATTCTTTTGCTGGCAATAAGCGAATTTCTTCAATTTTCTCTAATGAACGTTGTGATTCTGGTGAAAAATAACGAATGGAATCGACCTCATCATCAAATAAATCAATGCGAAATGGTGTTGTGCTTCCCATGGGAAATAAATCGATGATTGAGCCGCGAATAGCAAATTCACCGTGTTCACGCACTTGGCTCACTGCTTGATAGCCAGCATTCGCTAAACGTGTGCGCAAAATATCGAAATTTAATTTGTCGCCGGTTTTTAATAAAAAACTATGTTGATCTAAAAATTCTTTTGGTGGTAATTTGTGCATGAGTGTGCTAGTGGTAGTAATTAACACACCTTGCTGCGTAGTTGGCAATTGATAAAGCGCGGCGAGACGTTCGGAAATAATATCTTGATGCGGTGAAAAATGGTCGTATGGCAATGTTTCCCAGTCAGGAAAAGTAAGAATATTTTTTTCGGCATTAGTGAAAAAATCTAATTCATCCAGTAAATGTGATACGAATAAATTATCGGGTGCAATAATTAATACAGGCCGTTTAGCAGCATGGATGGCACGGCTTAACGCTAATCCGCGGCTTGCCCCATGAAGATTTTTCCAGATAATTTTCTCGCCAGTTTTTTGTGGTAGAGGCGGCTCAAAGATGTTCAGTGCTGACATGAGATTTTCCTATTTTGCGCATATTTTAACAGTTGAATCGAGAATGGGAAGTAATATATAAATCAAAATAATAAACATTATAAAGAGACCTGATATGGCCACAGGAAGACCAAACGAGAAGATTATTTCATCACCTGATGTGATAAAAGTAATTGATGAAGCATTGAGCGAAATTAAAAAAAATCTGAGTAATGCGTTTGCTGGTGGCAAAGATAAGCCCGAAACGTCTGAACGTCATAATAATCAAGAACTTTTCGAACAATTGTGGAATTTATTAAGTTTATTTCCGGTAGCAGCTGCAATATCACTTGATGAAATCGATAAATATTTTAAACCACTGGAAGAAAATTTGGATCAATACATCGCTGGTTGGACACTTCATCCGGATATATTAATCGATCCTAAAACCAAAGATATTCTTTCCACTTGTATTCAACTTTATCGAGACATTATTCGCCAACGATATTTGTTGCAGCAATTTTCTGATAATGAGTTTGCTCTCTTTCAACAAGGAATAGAAAGCGTTAGCAAGACAGTCGATGTGGTGCAGTTAGTTTTAGATAATGGCGATAATCAAAAAATTGAACAATCACTGGCTGCGTTTGATCATATTATTACTTATACAATGCATCAATTACAAAATAAGGGTTATGGCGGATTAGAGTTAGGTGTGCAAAAGCAATTAGAACATAAACACGTTGATAATAATATTTTCGAGGATTTGTGTAAGGTGTTAGAAAAGCTGCCTTCTATTAGAGAATTAAATCAAATCATTGCAAAACATCATGGTAAAAAACCACAAAATGATGAAGGCTTGGAAAATAAAGACTCACAAAATAAAGATGCAATTGTCGAATATATTTTAATCATGGAAGGAGTAAAAAAAGAATTAGGCACATTGACTAGCAGTTTTCATGAGTATGAAACTGAGTTAAATACTTTATCACGCAAAGATAAAATTATCGCGCAACAGCTTCAACAAATACCCAAATTATTTAATTATGAAAAAACATACAGAAATGTATTAGACATTCTAGGCTACACTAATAAAAATAATACACAAGAAAGTAAGGGTTATACGGCGATTGTTAATATTGGCAATATACTTTTGCTGCAAGCTGGGCAACAAAAAAATGATGCAAAAATTTGGGTCGAAACAGCAAAAGCACTTAATAATAAAATATTATCAATTACTCAACAGTTAGAAAATTTTATTTTTCCTTATCAGCAGCTTCTTACGAAAGTGAGTGAAATTAAAGTAAGTGAAGAAAGGATTCATAAACGGACAAAACACTTTCAAGATAATTTAAAATTGTATGCTCAACATATTGCCAAAGCAAAAGCGGCGCTCGAACAAAGTTGTGACAAAATCACTCATAATCAAGAAGAATTAATCAGACACACAGAAACTACCTTGGATCATTTTAAACAATTTTTCAGCCGGCATTGGGGTAAGATGACTATTAGTACTGGTGGTAGCGGCGGTGCAGGTGGTTTGTTAGGATATTTTGCTTTAGGCATTGTTAATTGGCCATTAGCTGGATTCATTGGGTTCCTTGCTACAATGGGATTTCTAACAGGTTCTTTAGTTGGTATGGGCACGGATAAGTTATCTGAAAAGAAAGAAGAGAAACCTGCTGAAAATCCTCCGGAAACAAAACTGGTTCAAGAAAATACCAAATCTGAAGAGACAATCACTCCAAAACCGGTTGATTCAATCCCATCAGCAGATTCCAAATTAAAACAACCACCGGTTGCTTGGAAACGGCTTTCGATCACATCGGAATGGAATGAACCACCAAAAACTTCTGTTGCGCCGCCGACGCCACATCGTTCAGATTTTGAACGGACTCTAAAAAAATAAAATATATGCTTGGCGTTGAGGTGGAATCTGCTTAGAATAAGCGCGTTTAATAACACACATGGATTGTTGGGTGACATGACAAATTCTTTCGCTTGGTTTTATTTGATGTTGGCTATTGTTGCCGAAGTGGCAGGTACAACATCAATGAAGTTGTCTGCAGGGTTCACGTATCTTCAGCCATCGATATTTATTTTTGTATTTTATATTATCTCATTTATATTCTTAACTTTTTCATTGCGCCGATTAGAGCTGGGATTTGCTTATGCAATTTGGTCTGGGCTTGGAACCATGCTCATTTTTGTAATTGGTATTTGTTTTTTTCAAGAACATATCACACTTCTTAAAACCTTATCGTTGAGTTTTATCATTATTGGTGTCATTGGATTAAAACAAGCATGAATATGTTACTTGGGATGAATGGTTCTCTTTATTTAGGTATAGCGATTATTTTTGGCGTGATGGCAACTATTTCTTTGAAGTTTTCACACGGATTTAAGCGGCTAAAATCAACACTTTTTTTGATAATTTTCTACACGATTTCATTTAGTGCGATGACATTAGCGCTTAAGCAATTAGATTTAAGTGTGGTTTATGCGATTTGGTCAGGAGTTGGGACGCTATTAGTGGCTGCAATTAGTATGCTATATTTCAACGAATCTGTTTCGATTAGAAAAATAGTTTTTCTCTTATTAATTGTTGTTGGTGTAATAGGAATACATATCAGTGATTACTTCTTTGCATTTTGATCCGCCAGTCATTGGGCATCGAGGTGCTTGTGGCTACGCACCTGAAAATACATTAGCATCATTTACCAAAGCAGCGCAGCTAGGTATTAAATGGGTTGAGTTTGATGTCATGTTAACAGCAGACGGTAAACCAGTCATTTTTCATGACGAAACGCTTGATCGTACGACTAATGCTACGGGTAATCTAGGTCAATTTACGTTTGATTATTTATCTTCATTAGATGCGGGTGCCTGGTTTGATACACGCTTTGCTGGCGAAAAAATTCCATCTTTGGTCACAGTATTGGAATGGATGAAAGAAACAGGTGTGAGTGCGAATGTTGAAATTAAACCATTACCAGGACAAGATAGAATTACTGTTGCGAACGCTGTGAAAGATATCGTAGAATTTTTCCCACAACCAAGCCCATCGATTTTGTTTTCAAGTTTTTCTGTTGATTCACTTTATTATTTACGCGAACAACTTCCGACATGCTATATGGGGTTGTTAATACATGAATGGTTGCCAAACTGGCTGCAAATTGTTCGAGAGTTGAATTGTATTTCAGTTCATGTGAATGAAGACATTATAACGCGTGAAACCGCATTGAAAATAAAATCAATGGAGAAATTTTTGCTTTGCTATACAGTAAATGATCCCGCGCGTGCGAATGAGCTTTATACATGGGGTGTGGATGCAGTATTTAGTGATGTGCCCGATAAAATTGCAGCAGCATATCTTCCGTATTTATCTGAATAAATCTATTTTTCTGACAAATTTGTCATGTTGTTGTCATCGTTAGGAATTTTAACGTTGTTATACTTTCCTCCATTAGACTTCTTGCATAACCAAATATTTTACATGAGTT
>CAZKUQ010000101.1:0-7018 GCA_964555965.1 uncultured Coxiellaceae bacterium | reverse complement strand
AAAAACGCGCGGCTGGCATGACAACAGTCTTGCTTAATTGCTTAACCAGAATTCGTGTAAGTATTTTGTTTTATTTCTTCGTTGCATTAGTTTCTCTGCTGCTCGAAGCTAATGCAACGAAGAAATAAAATAAAAGACGTAGGTTTGGAAAGATATCTATTCTCGAGTTGATATTCTTTTGCCTCAGACAGAGCTGCTCCTGCGATCGACTGGCGCATCCCTGTGCCAGACGGTCTGATTGCAAAAGAATATCAATTCGATAAAAACAACAAGTAAATAATTTTAATCGCTATGCAACGAACAAAATACAAATTAGAACAAAATTTAATTATCAAAAAACCAGTACCAATTGCAGGTATCATTTGTTCAAATCCAAAACGGGCTGAACGAATTGTCTCTTCACATCTTTCTAACGCCGTTTTATTAGACGAATATCAATCTGCGTGGCCACTTGATATTTATATTGGCTCATATCGAAATAAAAATTTTTTCGTAGCTAGTGTTCCTGTTGGTGCAGCTGGTGCTGCATTTGCTATTCAACAACTCTATACAGCAGGCGCGAAATACATTATTCGATATGGATCAAATGACGATCCGAATTTAACAAAAGAACGCATGAATGAAATCATTATTGTTGATCAAGCCGATAATTTATATGGCTTAATGCAAAGCAGCGGCGCACCACAAAATCAATGGGGAAAGAAATTTTTTGCTTCTGAATTGTTAATTTCAACATTACAACAACAAGCAACACTTCAAAATTTCAATATTAAATTAGCTATCTGTCATCATGTAGAAGATTACGCAGCTTGTTCATTTCCACATTATGCTGGCGAGTATAAAAATAATATTATTGATCTTTTTCAACGATTAGAATCAAGTGATCACACCCGCTTGCATAGCCGTGATATGGAAACGGCTGCCTTATTTTATCGCGCAGAATTAGATGGATTTCATGCGGCAACTGTTTTACAAAATATTCCAAAATTTGCCGGATTTCATCAAACTTATGATGGTGAACAAGGTGATATTGCTAAAAGACTTGAGCAATCATTTTGCGATATGGTTTTTAATGCTTTATATAATGTGACATTAATAAAATCGTAGCACGAACACCAAGCTCGGCTACGATTAATACTATTGAAGATTAAGCGCGTTCTAATTTCGCATTGAGATTTAAATTAGCAGGATCAATCTTCACGAGACTACCTGTTCCTGCATCAACTAACAGGGTTGGCCAGAAAAGAATATCGAGCAACGCAATTGGTTGGAACTTTGTGTTCACTACCATTGTTTGATCTTGATAACCTTTCTTGCGAAGTGTCACTGCTTTGCCGCCATAAATATAAGTTGGCAGTGTAATCACAGCAGGGGTAACGCCATATTGTTGATTATCCACGTAAATGCCTGCACCAGATGGAAATGAATCCACTTTCACTGTACGTGTATTATCACCAGCAATGCTTGCGCAACCTGAGATGATTAACGAAATAGCACAAATAAGTGCCAAATTGATCATTTTCATTGTTATAGTTCCTGAATTGTTGTGTGTTAAAAGCAGGCTGATGGTAAATGAATGAGGAAAAAAAATCAACGATTGGAAATATGGGCGGATTAAACCTTCCCGTATTCTTTCGCGTGCTTCAACCATCGTTCAATAAGTGGTTCAATTAAATGCTGATGCTCATTCAAAATGTGATCAGCCGTTTGCTGCACATGAGAAAATAATTCACTATCGCGCATTAAATCTGCAACACGAAAAGATAAATCACCTGTTTGTCGCGTGCCTAACACTTCACCTGGACCGCGTAACTCTAAATCACGTTGCGAAATTTTAAACCCATCTGTCGTATCACGCATCACCGCTAAACGCTCTTTTGCAAGTTGTGAAAGCGGATGTTGATAAAGCAAAATACAATGACTTGCAACTGATCCACGCCCTACTCGACCACGTAATTGATGCAGTTGCGATAAGCCTAATCGCTCAGCATTTTCGATAATCATGACACTGGCATTGGATACATCAACACCCACTTCAATCACCGTGGTTGCGACTAAAAGATGAATATTACCTTGTTGAAATGCGCGCATCACTGTTTCTTTTTCGAGAGAATTCATGCGACCATGAATTAATTCGATAGATAAATCAGGTAAAATTGTTTGTAAATATTCGCAAGTTTTAATCGCTGATTGACAATCTAATACTTCTGACTCTTCAATCAATGGACACACCCAATAAGCTTGTTTTCCTTGCAAACATGCCTCATGAATACGCTGTACCACTTCATCACGACGAGAATTAGCAACCACGCTTGTTACTATGGGCGTTCGTCCTGGTGGCAATTCATCAATGATAGAGCAATCAAGATTAGCGTATAAACTCATCGCTAACGTGCGCGGAATGGGTGTTGCCGTCATCACTAATTGATGCGGATGACAATCAGATTGCCGTGCTTTTTCACGAAATAAAGCACGTTGTTCCACGCCAAAACGATGTTGCTCATCTATAATGACTAACGCTAATTTTGCAAATTCAACTTGTTCTTGAAATAACGCATGTGTGCCTAAAATAATTTGCGCTTCACCAGATTGAATTTGTTTTATCACATCAACTCGTGCTTTACCTTTAACATTTCCCGATAAAAAAACGACATTAATATTTAACGGTTCAAACCAATTTTTAAAAACACGAGCATGTTGTTCTGCTAATAATTCTGTTGGCGCCATCATCGCTGCTTGATAGCCATTTTCAAGCGCTTGCAACATTGCAAGTGCTGCAATCACGGTTTTACCAGAACCAACATCACCTTGAATTAAACGCAACATGGGATGCTGTTGTGATAAATCATGCGAAATTTCTTGTGCAACGCGCGTTTGCGCTTGTGTTAATTGAAATGAAAGTTGCGCTAAAAATTTAGAAATATACGTTTCTCTTTTCGGTAATGGGACAGCAATAGCCGATTGAAATTGTTTTTTTAATCGCAGCAAACTAATGCGATGCGCCACTAATTCTTCTAACACTAATCGCTTTTGCGGCAAGGTTTTATTTGCTTGTAAATGTTCTATTGTCACATTCAATGATGGTCGATGCACAAATTTAAGTGCTTCTTTCAAGGTTGGAAATGATTGTGATGATAATAAAATATCAGGCAATAATTCTTGCATCACATTATTTTTTTCTAGCCAAAGAAGTGCATTATCCGTGAGCTTGCGCAGCATATATTGGCTCAATCCTTCAGTCGCTGGATAGATTGGTGTATAGTGTTTTTCCGTTTCAATATAAGCATGATCACGCATCATTTTAAATTCAGGATGAACCATTTCTAACCCTTTCACCCCCAATCTTACTTCGCCAAACAAACGTAATTTCGCACCGATTTTTAACAAATTTTTTTGAAAAGAAAGCGCATGGAAAAATCGCAAGTGCATCAGCCCCGTGTTATCTTGAAGCGTGATAAGCAATTTAGTTTTGCCATGTAATGGCTTAGAAATAGCGGCGATTTCACCTTCCACCACCGCATTTTCACCCACCATTAATTGTCGAATATGATAAATTTTGGTGCGATCTTGATAGCGCATTGGCAAATGAAACAATAAATCTTGCACCGAAAAAATATTTAATCGTGCTAGATGTTTTGCCACTTGTGGACCCACACCACGTAAACCAAATGCAGTTTTTGAAGTTGTTTTTGCTTGCAAAAATAATGTTTCCTTATCGATAATTGATGCTGATTTTACATAAATTTTGAGAGGCACAAAATAGCTTATTTAAGCTAAAAAGGAGCCCATAGGTTAATAATACCAATCCACCTTCCGCCATCACAACATTAAATTAATCTTCAGTAACAGGGGCAGGATATTTTTCCAGAATCTCAGATAAAGGCACAGGATGGCTAATAGCATAACCTTGTACATAATCAATGCCGATTGATTGCACGATTTTCAAAATTGCATCCGTTTCAACATGTTCTGCGATGGTTTTTGCATCGAGTTTATGTGCAAGGTCATTAATTGTTTCGATAATCGCTTTATCCTTTTCACTTTTATCAATTAGTTTAATTAATTCGCCATCAATTTTAATAAATTTCAACAACAATTGCCTGAGATAAGCAAATGAACTGAAGTTACTGCCGAAGTCATCTAACGACACAAAAAATCCTGCGTTTTTGATAAATTGTAAAAATAATTTAACTTGATCCGTTTCATTCATAATCGCTTTTTCAGTAAACTCGAATCCAATTTGATTTGGCAATACAGAAGTGCGTGATAATTCATTTTTCAAGCAATCAAGAAATTGGATGGAAGATAGTGAACTAGCGGATAAGTTAATGCTAAAACCAAGATCAGGTCTGGCAGCAATTTGTTTTCCGTAACGAAACATCAATTGGTTAACAACCCAAAGATCAATTTGTGTCATGAATCCATGTCGTTCGGCAATTGAAATGAAATTTTTTGGCATGAGCATTTGACCATCATCATCAATCATTCGAATGAGAATTTCGAAATTCTGTCGTTCAGATGATGCCGATGAAATAGATCGAATCTCTGAAGCATATAATTGAAATTTATTTGCTTCGAGTGCTTGCTTTATTGTGCTGATCAATTGAAATTCAGCTTGGTATTTTGAAGCGGTACCTTGAGCTTCATAAACAGACGCAGCATTTCCACCTTGATGTTTAGCTGCATAACAAGCAACATCTGAGTGCGTTAACACATCGGTGATTGATGTTAATTTGGGAACAAAATTAACTAAACCAATACTTACTCCTACTTGATATACTTTATCTTTATAAAGAAATTTATAATCTTTCACCGCATTAATTACTTTTTCTGAAATGGCTAGACCTCTTTCGATAGGACAATCTGGTAATAATAATGCGAATTCATCACCACCTAAACGTGCAACAATATCACTGCTACGAACATTATTTTTCAGCAGCTCACTAATATTTTTTAGTAATTGATCACCAGCCTCATGTCCTGCCGTATCATTTACAAATTTAAATCTATCTAAATCAAGATAGCAAAGTGTGTGGGTTAATTGTAATGCTTTTTCATCACTAAATAATTTATTTAATGTTACTTCAAACTGACGACGATTAATTAATCCTGTCAGTTCATCATGAGATGCTTGATGAGTTAATTCAATTTGCATTTCGCGTGACGATGTCATGTCGTGTAGCACCATCACTGAGCCAATGAATTTATTATTAGGTGAATGCAACGGAGAAATCGAATAATGAATATAATAGTGAGAACCCATTTGATTAAATAAAACAGCATGTTGTTTTAGACATCCAACAGCATTTTTCGTGAAAAATTTCGCTACTGACTTATTTAATAAAGCTCCGGTTGTTTCATCCACTAAATGACAAATTTCATTAATGGATTTTCCAATTGCTTCATCTTGCGAGTAACCCAACCATTTCTCAGCTATTGAATTAACAAAACTTACCTTACCATCAGAATCGACTGTAATAACCGCATCATCAATTGATTGTAATGTAATACGTAATCTTTCTTTTTCTGCATAAAGTTCATCTGTTAATAATTTCATTTCTTTATCGTCTTGTTTTCGACGATCTATATTTTCAATTTGAGCAACAAAATATAATGGTTTGTTATCACGATCAAATACGGTTGATACGACTAATAACACCCAAACAATTTTGCCATTTTTACGAATGTACCGCTTTTCCATATCATATGATTTAATTTCGCCACGCAAAATTTTGTTGACCAGTGCTAGATCTGGCTCCAAATCATCTGGATAAGTAATGTCTTGAAAAGTAAGTTTTAATAATTCTTCTTCAGAATAGCCGGTAATTTCTGTTATCGCTTTATTAATTGATAACCACTTTCCATCTAATCCAACTAATGCCATACCAATCGCTGATGATTGCATCGCACCACGAAATCGTTCTTCACTTTCACGCAGTTGATCTTCATAAATTTTTCGTTGGTCATGCAAATAAGCAATGATCAATGGCGATATTAATGTTAAGAACATGAGAAAATAACTATAACCAAATATTGATTGTTGATCTAATGTAAGTATTGCACCTTGGCCTGTAAATCGCACGATTAAAAACAACATGGTATTTAACATCACTAATAATGACGTGGCAAAAAAACCAAAACGCAATGCGACAAATAATAAAGGAAATGAAATAATAATATAGGGTGATGGCAAATAATAAATTCCCATTACTAAAGTCATACCTGCCGCTAATGCTAATAATAAATATTCTAGAAAGGATGGGTTATAATAGAGTCGAATAATATTTTTAATTGATATGGACAATCCAAATGGGAGTATTGCAACTAAGGGTAATAAATCTGCCACCGTCCATGACATCAACGTTTGAAAATAATGTATTTTATCAGTAGGACTAATTAAACCAGCCGCTAATAAACCAGAAGCAACACATCCAAATAATACAACGATAGCGAGCGCAACGACATCCGTGTTTTGTTCAATTGGAATTGGCTTAATCGTATATAAGTAATAGTAGTATAAACTAACTAATGATAATTCTACTCCATTAATCAGAGCAAAACTAATTGATAAACTAAATGTAACGCCCATAATATTATTTGCAAAAAAATTTGCGAATAATCCTGCTGCAAGATATGCCCAAGTTAATTCTTTTTGACTTCGAAGAATAAATACTAATAGTAAGGCATTTGGCAGCCAAAGTGTTGCGTGTGTTATTTGGCGTGTCAGGTGTATCGAAACAATTGCAGCAGCATAATAAATTAATCCTGCTGTCACTATCATCGTGATAGGATGATAAAGAATGCGCAGAAATTTCATGGCTGCAGAATCATTCATCACAAATCCTTTAAAATCATTAGCGAACATCATTATCATATCATTTTAAAGTAACCGCTTATTTTCTGCATTTTTCGGGTATATTCTGATAGTTAACTTTCTTGCCAATTAAGAAATTATTAACGCGAGGTGGTTAAGCTAAGCGAGAATGTTGTCATGCCAGCCGCGCGTTTTTTGCGCGAG
>CAZKUQ010000100.1:0-7177 GCA_964555965.1 uncultured Coxiellaceae bacterium | reverse complement strand
CTCCACACTCATGTATGACTATCAGCAAGCAGAATGCTGCGAGGTCAAATGCTGGCTCTCGAGGAAACCTCGAGCTTACCATACCATCTGATCATTCGCAGCCCGGAAGAAAGAAGTGACTTCTCTACTCTGGGCTACGAATGTGCCTCTATTTGGCTGTGGAATTGGTCAACTAAGTGTATCAAAGAGCTGTCTACTTTTATTAAAATAGACCTGAGAATATATCATGTTTTGCCCATTCTGTCAATCCAGATCGTATTTAGCAGATTGCTCTATAAAATTCCAATAAAATAAAGGCTATTCTGGCAAAAGATATAGTGAGTCGCACTAGGGAGTGGCCACTAAAGCAGTTCTAACGTCCTCCACTAGACGACCCAGACTGGGACGTGGATTAGATTCAACGAGGGTATTAAAGGGTTCTCGCACTGAGAACACTAACTCTCGTTGGTCTAATTGCATGTTCTGAAATACGAAATTCAATAATTGACGTTTTTCCTCCGTTTCAGAACGTTGGAAAATATCAAAGGCCCGCTGAGCGAGGTTTAGTATTGTATTTGCAGTAACATAATACTCTTCACTGGCTTTACTATACTGCTGCATCTTGCTTAACAGCGTACCTTGTTTTTGCTTGTACTGTTTCAGTAATTGGTCATACTCATCCCGAGTAATACGACCATCAAGCCGATCCTCATACATAACGCTGATCCATTGTTCGATTTTATCATGCTCATCACGCAGAGTTTTGAGCTGCTGCTTCTGAAATTGATTTTTTGCCTCTTCGGTTACTTTGAGCGCTTGAGTAATTTCTTCGATAGCTTCATCAGTGACGTGCATATCACGAAATATCTGTTCAACTGGTTCAAGTAGCTTACTCTCATTCACATACAGGCGCTGGCATACTTTTTTGGAATTTGTGCAGCTATACAGAATATACCGACCCTGCTTGTGTTTTTCAGGGCTGACTGTACAACCACAGTTCTTGCAGACAATCAGACCTTTGAAAATGAAAGCGTCTGAGGCATGTTTAGTGCGCCGTTCTTTATAACCAATACGCACTCGCTTGCATTGGTCGAATAAATCTTGGGTAATCAAGCATGGGTATTTATGAGGGTATAACTGATCCCGATAGAGTTGGTAACCATGATAAAAAGGGTTGTTCAAGATGGCTTCAATCTGTCTGGCGCGAAGCATAACACGAGCTTTAGTGTTACTGCGTAAACCATCTTTGCTAACCATCTCAGCTATCGTAGCCATGGAATAGTTGCCCGTGGCATAGAGTTCATAAACTCGGACGATCAAATGCCCTCGCATACTGTCTACAATAACGTCAGCCTTATCATATTCATCGCGCACATTAAGGTAGCCAATCGGTGCTCTGCCAACAATTTCCCCAGACTGTAATTTCTTATCAATTGTGCGCTTCACATTATCGCTAATTTGTAAGACATAACTTTTGGCCACGAATACAGCTAAGTCCCAACGCTGGATTTCCGAGCTGTTGGAATTTTTGTGGATAACTAAATTTTCACGAATGAAGTGGAGTTCTAACTTACCCGTCTTCCGAAATTCATCCAGCAAAACGGATTCCTTAAAACTACGCTGTAGACGGTCAACCGTTTCTACGATCAGAGCTATGGGTTCGTTCGATTTTTTGATTTCTTGAATAATTTTTTCAAACTTTGCCCGATGATCTTTGGTAGATGATTCGTCAAACTCATATTCACTTTTAATCGCGAGCTGTTTGCGATCGACATATTCACGAGACTTAATCAGTTGAGCGGGTAAAGACTGACCTTCTAATTTTTGCTCCTCACTTGATACGCGGGCTAGAATAATTGCTTTCATATTTTTGAACGTTTAAGAAATTCATTAAAGGTAGCTTGATCGATACGGTATTCCTTACCGATCTTATAAGCTGACAGCTTACCAGCCTTGATATAACGATAAATCGTCATAACATTAACCTTTAAGGCCCTTGCGAGCTCGTCCGCAGTGAAGAATTGGTCAGTTTGCATAGTAACAGCATACTTTACTTTTCTTTACATTGCAACTCATCTGGCAAGTGATAGGAGTGGAAATCTTTTAGCACTTTGGCAACCAAATCATAACCCCGCATATCAGGTAATGAATCATCTTTAAGGTATTGTTTGGCGTCTTGCTTGAGCGATTGCCAGTTAGTCTTAGAGAAACCTTTATCTGTAATCTGTCGTAATCCCCTAACACCTTCTTCATCGCTCAATGCTGCCGCTAAACCAATCAGGTAAATCGCTCTTTTAGGACGCATACTCGGAAACCTTCTAATCAAGTTGGTCAATTGTTGTTGGGGACTATCCAATAAATTTAGGTTGCATAGGTCTCGTTCTTGAACGTGATGCTGCCAATAATTCTGCACAATGCTTTTGCAAAGCTGTTGGCTAAAAATATCTCTGAAAGTGGGTTTTGGCTGGTAACCGTGTTCAGCTAGCACAGCGTTTATTTTTTTACTACCAATCAGCCGCACTTCTAAGCGTAATATTTCTAAGGGCAGCTGACGTTGCTGTATCTGACGAAACAGATCAAGTTGCACTAAGGTTGGAGTTTTATCAATGGCCCGGCTAGCTGGCTTAGTCAGGTCAGCAATCTTGTCATAAATGACAAAAGCATTAATGGCCGAATAGAACTGCAACGCATGTCCATTATTACGAAAATCTGCTTTGTTAATATCCAAATACTTAGGCACGTTGAGCTTGTACAATTCCTTGATGATATAACTTGCGGTATAACCGCCTGTCAGTGGTATATTTTTTGATGGATGAAAAGCAGTAACTTTGGCTTTCTCGATTTCTTTACGCCACGCCATGACGCCCATTTCCTTGAGTCGTTCTTGTAATACTGCAACTACCTCATCAAACTGTGACTCATCGAGTTCATCAAGATTGTTGCCATATAACAACTTGGGAGCGGAAAATTCAATTTTCAATATCTGCGCCCCTGCTCGATTAAACAACGTCAGACGTGGTTTATAAATGCCCTTCTTCTTATCTTCAGCACTGGGATTGTTTTGACATTTTGCAAACCGTGTCTTGCTGTTGAGCACTTGGCGGGCATTGAGCGAAAACTTATCAGGATCAGGTATATAAAAACCTTGTGACTCAAGGATGATGGTATCAAACATATTTTTAGTCATTACTTTTTTCATTAGTCCGCTTATTAAGTAAGTAGCTGCATTGCCTTAGTAACAATAGCCTTTTCAATGATCTGGCCAGCTTCCCTATTGATAGGATGATAAATATCGATCTGTTTATTTGAAACCAACTTTTTCGGGTAGGTTATACGGTATCCATCACCGTCAATGCGGGCGTGTACGCCTATCGAGCCAAGATAGACATTGTCATCTATAATCAGGCTAGCGAAGGCTACAAGGCCATCCTTGGGCTTAATTGGGGTTAGTTGTATCTCGGTTACTTTCATACATTTTTGGGTTAGTACGTTTATCAATTTTGAGAAGTAAACTAAAAAAACTGATCAAGCTTTGTCTAGATTCATAATTCTTAAAATTATCTTTGCGCTTTGTTTCTTTGAAAAACATAAAACTGACTATTTAGTCAGTTCATGCTCTCACACTAAAAAAGATGCAGAAACTTAATTTAAGCCTGAGCTTAAATGCAACAAAATACTACAGTCTGTTAAGAACTTTTACTAGCCTTTCCATTCGACTTATTATGGAACGAATAGTCCCATCACTTAATAAAATCCCCTCACCTTTTAGTAGATTCATGATTTCTAAATCTACATAGTTACTTTTTCTTTCTGATTTTGGTTTATTTTTTAACTCAAGGTATTTGTTGTAAATTTTTACATTCATTATAAACTTAGATGGCGGCCTTAGTCTTTGTCTTGTATTCATCTTTCTTTGAAGAGAATATTTTTCTAAAGAAATACTTTGTAATCTATAAATTGTTTCTTGATTTTTATAAATGAATGCGACCATCTCATCTATAGTTGCAGTCGGCGGAAATGATAACTCAATATCTGGCTCAAGATCGGTATCAGCAATTTGTATATGTCCAATGTGAATTTCTTTAATATCGTTAAATAAAATATATTGGTATATCATTTCGGATAACCAATGGGTTTCAATATAATGGGATAATCTTTTTTTGATTTCAAAAAATAAGATATTATCCTCTAAAAATATTTTGATTAAATTGTTTACTTCATTATCCTTTACTCTATTTTGTTTTGTAGTGAGACGTTCATCATCTAACCATTCCATATCACTTGTATATTTTTCATCATTCTTTTTTTTCGACTTTTTTGGTGTTGTAGAAGTGAGAAGTTTTTTGCGTATTTTATTTACTAGTGGTTTAAAATCTTTATTTAATAACAGGAGTTCAAATAAAAAAAGAGTTTTTTTATCTATTACATCTCCCTTTTGTAATTTATTAATAATGAGTATGTCTGCATTATTAATATCTATTGATTGCTTCATTACTTCTTTCATTAATCTATGGTTCATTTCAGGGTAGCATATCAAATTATTCTTCGCACTTGAAATAAGTCTCAAAATAGTATTAGATATAGATACAATTTAGTTGCCTAAACTCGTTGGTTCCCAACGGGCATGGCACGAAATCCATAGCAATAGAGACGGTCTTCCGACCAGCACTCATTGCTATGGTATGCGCTTGAAAGGGTGCATGGCTAATTCCGAAAGGAAAAGGCCGCTGGTTCGGGAGGCCTTTTGTATTTATAAATTAATTTATTACTATGGTACTATCACAGGATGAAGTGAATAAAATCCACGAGGAAGAAGCGGAACGAGCGAAAGCCAGAGCACAATATACTCCACAGAATCCTCAGACTGTTGTTACCAAGAAAAAAACCAGTTGTTTTACATGGGGTTGTTTAGGCTCCATTATATTGCTTGGATTTATAATGTTTATTGGCGCATGTAGCACGGCCATAATTTCAATAAAATCGCCAACTGCAACGAAAGATAAAACAACAACTAATGCCAAGGCTACACAGGTAGAAACCCAAGAATCATCAAAACCTGCGCTTGCTCAACATGAAGTCATTCCTGGGGACATACAAGGCACTACTAGAATAATTCATGTTATAGTTCAAACAAATATTACAAAAGATGAAGTTATCGCAATTAATGATGCTTTGATTAATGATTATGCTAGTGGACTAACCCATCTTTCTATTGAATATTTTGATGACAAAGTGGTTGCTGTTGATTACTTTCAAAAAATTTCTGAAGTATCAGAAGCGGAAAGTGATGAATTATTCAAGCATTATATCAGCACATATAAAATGAATAAAAGCAGTGGGCTTAGTGAGTTGAATTTTCATGAGGGGGATGGCTGGACAACGATTAAGGAGTATTGATATGCCTACAATCAGGCTTAAAATTGTATCAATCCTGACCCTTCTGCTTATTATACCGGTCATAGTGATAGCTGAAAGTCAACTCAATAAAATAAAGGGCGTTACAGTTAAGAATATCACCATTAATAGCGCATCGGTTTCTTGGAATAAATCTAAACAAGCCAAGTACTACCAACTGCGTTTACAAAATGGGAATGGTGACAATATAAAAACCTGGAAGAATCTTAGTAAAAACTCAAAAAAAATATCAGCTTCACTAGCGATGCTTTCGGAGGACAAACAATACCAGGTTAAGGTCAGAGCCTGTATAAAAGATAATTGCTCAAAATGGTCAGCCATCAAAAGCTTCGATACCTTAACTGATGCAGATAGTGATGATGTTGACTCTACTTTAGATTGTAATGATGCTGATCAAAATGTTAACTCCTATATTACCTATTATGCAGATACCGATGCTGATGGATATGGTGATGTTTCTGTTGCCACAGCTGTTTGTTCGTTAACTGCACCTACTGGTTATGTAACCAATGCTTCTGATGCCAACGATAGTGATTACGATAATGACGGCGTTAGTTCAAGCTCTGATTGTAATGATTCTGACAATTCCATTTCAGTCAATCAAACCTATTATCGTGATGCAGATAGTGATGGTTACGGCTCTACTACAGAAACCGTACTGTGTGCTGCCACTGCTCCGAGTGGCTATTCGACAAACAATACTGATTGTAGTGATACTAATAATGCAGTGAACTCCAACCAAACATATTACCGTGATGCTGATGAAGATGGGTTGGGCTTGAGTTCATCCGCCACAGTAGTTTGTTCAACAACTGCACCAACCGGCTACGTTACCAATGCCAGTGATACTAATGATGAGGATTACGATAATGATTCACATATAACTTCAAGCGATTGCAATGATCATGACGCTACTGTGTATTCCACGTACTACGCCGACGTGGATCAAGATGGCTACGGTAATCCAAACTCAACTACCTGTTCTGCTAGCTCAACTCCTTCTGGATATGTAACCGATTCAAGCGATGCTGACGATAATGATTATTTTAATGGTAACAATCCAGGTTGTGGTAGCGACACCTATAACTGCACAAGTTTTAGTACACAGTTTCGAGCTCAAAAATACTACGACTATTGCGTAGCACAAGGTGCTGGTGACATCCATAATTTGGATGGAGATTCTGATGGCGAGGCTTGTGAAAGCTTAAATTAAAAGCAAGTGATTTTACCCAATAATATAAATCATATGAGTAAATTAACATTATTAGCCATTGCCATAGCGATGATGTTGCCGGTCAGCGCCAATGCTCAAGAGCTCATTACTAACGGCAGTTTTGAATCGGACACCGATTCTTGGGAGTGTAGTTACGACGACTATTGCACTGTGTTCTCAAATGATGACGGAGTGGGTTCGGCTTCTAATGGCAGTCATTGGCTATATTTATCAGCGAGGGATATTTTGAATGACTATGAAACAATTAGCCAAACAATCACGTTGCCAGAAAATACAAAATCACTCAAATTAAGTTTTGATGAAACATTCTACCTTGAGGATGATGACGAGTGGAATGGAGGATATTTTGGTGTATCATTAACTGACCCAAACGATTCAAGTAATTTTTACTATTTTGACTCTTGGTCTTCAAATAGTGATGAAAATAGCAGTTGGAAAAATTACCATGTCTATATCAATGATAATAGCTTAGCCGGTAAACAGGTAAAACTAAGCTTCTTCATTAGTTATGACTGGCCATGGTCTGACTCGGCAGAAGTCGATAATAAA
>CAZKUQ010000099.1:0-7277 GCA_964555965.1 uncultured Coxiellaceae bacterium | reverse complement strand
ACGCACAGGATGCGTCTCCTCAGGGCGAACTGTTATGAGTCACGGCGTTGGAAAAAAATAAAAAGGATATTTATGAGCAGTATTCAGCCGTTAACAATTAGTTTCGAATTTTTTCCGCCAAAAACACCGGAAGGTGTTATCAAACTTTCTGAATCAGCTACAAAATTAGCCGTTATCAATCCTGAATATTTTTCCGTTACATTTGGAGCAGGTGGATCAACCCGCGAAGGAACGGTTGAAACGGTTAAAATGTTGCAATTGCAACATACCGTTTCGGTGGTGCCGCATCTTTCTTGCATAGGGATGCAACGTGACAATATTTTGGAAATGTTAAATAAATATCGTGCGATGCAGGTAAAACGAATTGTAGCATTGCGCGGCGATTTGCCGTCAGGCATGGTGAATATTGGTGATTTTAAATTTGCGAGTGAATTAATTGCTTTCATTCGTGAAACAACCGGAAATTTTTTTTATCTCGATGTCGCTGCTTATCCAGAGATACATCCGCAAGCACGTAGCGTGGAAGACGATGTATTAAATTTGAAACGCAAATATGAAGCGGGTGCCAATAGCGCTATCACTCAATATTTTTTCAACCCAGATGCCTATTTTTATTATCTCGATGAATGTGCAAAATATGGTGTCAATATGCCGATTGTTCCCGGTATTATGCCGATTTCACAATTTGCTAATTTAGTCCGTTTTTCTGATAATTGCGGCGCAGAAATTCCGCGCTGGATACGCAAACGGTTGGAATCATATGGAGATGATATCGAATCACTTAAAAATTTTGGTGTGGAAGTCGTGAGCCAACTTTGTCAACGCTTAATTGCAGGCGGTGCACCAGGATTGCATTTTTATACGCTGAACAAAGCAGATGAAACATTGCAAGTGATAAAACATGTGAATTTCAAAGCAGCAGGGATGAGAAGTACTGTTTTTATGTCTAGACAAGGTTATGTGTGAAAATGCAAGTAAAAAAAATTAGACCGATAATATTATGCGGCGGTTCAGGTACACGATTGTGGCCGTTATCTCGGCAATGTCTTCCAAAACAATTTATTTCACTGGTTGATGATAATAGTCTTTTTCAAAAGACAATGTTGCGTTTACAAGAAATTCCTTATTGTAGTGAGCCCATTATTATTTGTAATGAAGAACATCGCTTTATTGTTGCGCAGCAAATTCAAAATTTAAATCTTGAAAAGGCAACGATTATACTCGAGCCTATTGGAAAAAATACTGCTCCAGCCGTTACAATCTCTGCACTGGCAGTTAACCCCGATGAAATTCTTTTAATATTGCCATCCGATCATTTATTAAATAATACAATTAATTTTTCTGCTGCTATCACAAATGCAATTAAACTAGTTGAAATGAATTACCTTGTGACGTTTGGTATCGAAGCAAAATATCCAGAAACTGGTTATGGTTATATTAAAAAATCATCTGCTATTGATGTTGGTTTTAAAGTGGAAAAATTTATTGAAAAACCGGATAGTAAGACAGCAGAAGGCCTTATTCAAACTGAATTATGTTATTGGAATAGCGGCATATTTATGTTTACTGCTGGACAATATCTAACAGAGTTAAATAAAACGAATCCACAAATGATAGAAACTTGCAAGCTTTCGTATCAGAACGCTACTATCGATTTAGATTTTATTCGCTTGCATAAAGAAACATTTGAATCTTGTGCAACGGATTCGATTGATTATGCCGTGATGGAAAAATCTGATTGTGTGGCAGTCATACCCTTAACAGATAATGATTGGAATGATGTCGGTTCATGGCAAGCGGTTTTTTCGTTACAACAACAAGACGAATACGGCAATGTTGTGATAGGTGATGTGGTCAGTGAAAATGTTTCGAATTCGTATTTGCATTCAGAACATCGATTAATAGCGGCCGTAGGAATTGAAGATCACATTATTGTAGAAACAGCAGATGCTGTGTTAGTGGCACATAAAAATAAAACACAAGATGTAAAAAAAATAGTTAATCTATTGGTTCAAAACAAACGTCGAGAATTTGCCACTCATCGAAAAGTTTATCGGCCTTGGGGATATTATGAAATAATTGAATTGACAGAACACTTTCAGATAAAACAATTATGCGTTCATCCTGGTGCGGCATTATCATTACAAAGCCATCAATATCGTTCTGAACATTGGATAGTCATACAAGGAACAGCGGAAGTTCGCTGTGAAAAAAAGAAATTAATTTTGAAACCTAATCAGTCTACTTATATTCCTCATCATTCTAAGCATAAATTAAGCAACCCTGGCACTGATTTACTGATTATTGTTGAAGTGCAAACAGGAAGTTATTTTGGTGAAGATGATATTGAACGATTTTCTGAAGTGGAATTTGTGTAACCATTTATTTGTCATCCTGAGGCCGTTTTTTGGCCGAAGGATCTGCTAATGATTGCCACGATATTTTGATAGAGATTCTTCAGTGTTTTGCGCTTCAGAATGACATCTGTCTCAGAAGAATCTATCAATGGCAAAATACCTTAAGTTAACGCCATTAAGCGTTCACGATCTGATTCAACAACTTGCCGATAAATTTGAATAATTTTTTCTAAAGACAATTGATTATTGATGATGGTTTTTAATTTATTGGTTCCATTGACTCCCCATTGCTCCGCAAGAAGTGGATTGTTTGCCAAAAATAATATTTTTTCCGCTAAATCGCCTGTTTTATTAGGCTCAAATAACATTCCGTTTTCATTGTCTTTTACTAACCAAGCGGCAGTGCCGCGATTGATAGCAAGAATGGGGCGGCCATGCTGCATGGCTTCAATTAAAACAAGGCCAAATGATTCCATTCCAATACTAGGAAAAATTAATCCGCCGCATTGTTGATATAAAGATGATAAATCTGTTTGCCAGCCCAAAAATTGAATTTTATCTTGAATGCCGAGTTTGACAGCTTGTTTTTTCATGTTATTTTCTTCAGGACCAGTGCCCGCGATGAATAGTTTTATTTCATCATTTTTCTTACTCGCTAATGCAAATTCACCGAGTAAATAATCCACGCCTTTATGCGAACCAAGATTACCGGCAAATAAAAAATAATTGGCATGAGGTATATTTTTTATATTGATTTTATTTTCTGTTAAAAAAGGGAGAACATTGGTTGCTGGCGTAAAGTCATGATTTTGTAAATATTCAGCGAGCAAAGGAGAAGGTGATAAATAATGTTTAATATTTTTTTTTGTTTGGCGTCGTAAATTTAGAAATGCTAAGTAATAACAAAAATAAACGTGTGAGCTGAATGTTTTCAATTTATGCTGCCAAAAACAAGCTGTACTAAAACCAGTACGACAAGGTGAATGATCTCGATGAATGTTTTGTGCTGTTGGGCAAATTAAACTAAAATCATGTATCGTTTGCACTATTGGATATTTTTTAATCGCAGCAAAAACAGTCGCTGTATATTGCTTGACATTATGCAGATGAATAACATCAGGATTAAACATTTTAATGCTTTTTTCTAATTTACGCAAAAGAAACGGATTGATATAAAATCTGTTTAGTAATTTAGCGAGATTTGATTTTGCTGCCAAAAAAGTATGGTAATCATCCCCTTTATTTTCTGATTCACAAAATCCAATCGAAAAAACTGCAAGCTCAGGTAATTGTTTTAATCTATTTTTTAATTCAAAAAAATATTTTTCAGCGCCACCAGCAGGTGAATGATGATCGGTAATTAATAAAACCCGCATATTTGTTTTATCCGGTTATTTAAATTTACTAGCATTTAAGATACAGTACGTGACAAATGCAATCTAGAAAATTATGACTAGGGACTTCTATGGCTAGAAATACCGCACTTATTACGGGTGTAACAGGGATGGTAGGTTCTCACCTTGTTGATTATTTATTAAAACATACAGATTGGAATATTGTTGGTATGTGCCGCTGGCGTAGTCCATTAAACAATATTGCTCATTTGCTTCCGCTTATTAATCAAAAAGAAAGAATAAAATTAATTTATGGCGATTTGCGAGACTCGTCTTCAATTGATCACGTTGTCAGAGAATCAAAGCCGGATTATGTATTTCATTTAGCCGCGCAAAGTTTTCCACAAACTAGTTTTACTGCGCCACTTGATACCTATGAAACCAATATTCAAGGGACATCACGCGTGCTTGAAGCGCTTCGTCAATATAAAAAAGAAGCAATTATACATGTTTGCGCTTCTTCAGAAGTATTCGGCCGTGTTCCAAAAGAAAAAATTCCAATTGATGAAGAGTGTACTTTTCATCCTGCTTCACCTTATGCTATTTCGAAAGTGGGTACCGATTTGATTGGGCGTTATTATGCAGAAGCTTATCAAATGACGGTGATGACAACACGAATGTTTACACACACGGGCCCAAGACGCGGTGATGTGTTCGCTGAATCCACTTTTGCAAAACAGATAGCAATGATAGAAGAAGGCATCATTCCACCGGTGGTAAAAGTTGGAAATTTAAATTCGTTGCGTACGATTGCAGATGTTCGCGATGCAGTGCGAGCTTATTATTTACTTGTCACTCATCATCCAATACCAGGCGAATATTATAATATTGGCGGGACTTTTAGCTGCACAGTTGGCGAGATCCTGGATTATTTGATCTCGCAGTCGTCAGAGAAAAACAAAATCAAAGTTGAAGTGGATCCAGAGCGGTTGCGTCCCATCGATGCCGATTTACAAGTACCAAATATCAACAAATTTACAGCCCATACAGGTTGGAAGCCGGAAATTTCATTTGAAAAAACCATGAAAGATTTGTTGAATTATTGGCGTGAAAATGTCAAACAAAAGGAAACTTGTTTAGTGAGATAAGGAGAGCACCCTATGCATTCATTAATTCATAGCGAATTGCAAAAATTATTATCTTTACTGCTGCAAATTCAAAATAATGAAGAATTATTAATGACAGTGAATGTGATTGCTGAAACATGTGTAAAATCTTTAAAGCAGGGAAAAAAAATATTATTTGCAGGTAATGGCGGTAGTGCGGCAGATGCACAACATTTAGCAGCTGAGTTGGTCAGCCGCTTAAATTATAACCGTCCGGGATTAGCAGCAATTGCACTAACAACTGACACTTCTGCTTTAACCGCGATTGGTAATGATTATTCATTCGAAAATATTTTTTCCCGCCAGATTGAATCGATCGGTCAAGAGGGTGATGTATTGATTGGTATATCTACTTCTGGAAAATCACCTAATATTATTAAAGCGTTTGATGCGGCTAAAAATCGTAGGATGATGACAATTGGTTTGACGGGTAGGCAATCTCCCATGATGGCAGAACGTTGTGATTATGTGTTGAATATACCTTCAAGTGAAACACCAAAAATTCAAGAGTGTCATATTATGTTTGGACATATTATTTGCGCTATCATTGAAGATAAAATGTTTGGGGTCAAATATGATCCTGCTCGAAAGCTTCAAGAAATAGTCGCTTAACGGATGTGAGTAATGCAGGCGATCATTTTAGCAGGAGGATTTGGTACAAGATTAAAGTCGGTAATTGATGACTTACCTAAACCTATGGCGCCTATTTCAAATAAGCCGTTTTTAGCTTACTTATTAGATTATCTTCAAGTAAGCGGCGTGGATGAAGTGGTGTTATCTTTGCATTATCACTCTGAAAAAATACAGCAATATTTTAATGATCAATATCAAAAAATTACTATCGAATATCTAATTGAAGAAGAACCGCTTGGTACAGGCGGTGCAATTAAATATGTTTTTGACAAAATTGAAATTAAAAAACCCGTGTTTATTTTGAATGGCGATACGTTTATAAAATTAAATTATCAAGCCATGTTTGACCAGTTTCAGCAGACCCAATCTCAATTCTCAATGGCTTTACGTAGCGTTGAAAACTGTAGTCGTTATGGAAAAGTGATTATTGAGAAGCAGAAGGTTATACAATTTCAAGAAAAAGGGATCGCAAGCCCTGGTTATATTAATGCTGGTGTGTATTTAATTAATCCTGAATGGTTTTCTCAATTTCAGCTACCAAAAAAGTTTTCTTTTGAAAACGAATTTTTATTTCCTTTCCTGCACCAAGTTAAACCAACAGCATTCATTGCTGAAGATTATTTTATTGATATCGGCATTCCAGAAGATTATGCGCGAGCGCAAATCGAGTTACTAACATGTTAAATGCACCAAAAATTTCCATTGTCATGCCAGTGCTAAATCGCGAAGATACCATCGAAAAAGCGATAAAAAGTGTTATCAACCAACATTATGCGAATACAGAATTAATTATTCTTGATGGTGGTTCAACTGATAACACAATAGAAATTATCAAAAAATATGCTGCTTACATTACTTATTGGTGTAGCCAAAAAGATGGTAATCCTGTGATTGCGATGAATGAGGGCGTTAAGAAAGCAAGCGGAGATTTAATTGCTTTTCTGATGGCAGATGATTGGTATGAATTAGGTTTATTTGAGCGTGTAAAAGAAGCTTATCTTAGTGCTGATCATATTGATGTAGTAACGTGTGGGGGAAGAGTAGTTGTCTATAACGTAGCTGAAAGTTCATACAAAATCAAACGCATTATTTCCGGCGCAAAATATATGCGCTTGAATCTTTACAACATTTGTTTTGTCGATGCAACTGCGATTTGTTGTCGTTTTATTAGCAAGAAACTTTATCAAAAAATTGGTTTGTATCAAGTAGCAAATAGCAGCGGAAAACATATGTTGAGTGGTGATAAAGAATTTTTGTTGCGTGCTGTATTAAGTAGCATTAATGAAGTTTATATTAATTTTATTGGCCATAATTATCTTGCACATCATCAATCTTCAACGTTTGGTGGTAATCGAGCCAATACTTATAAGCTTTTTTACGAGCATATGGATATCTCTAAAATTTATATGCAAAAAAGTTGTTTATCATCGCTGCAAAAAAAAATATTTTCACAATGGTATTGTGATCAAGCTGCGCGGCTTTTTATATATCAATTGATTGATAAAAATTACCAAGAGGCATTGTGTTTAGCAAAAAAGGTTTTAATAAAATATCCAATACAATGGCCTATCTCATTTATCTCAACGAGTCTGCGAATAGTGTTACAAAAAAGCCGTGCGATTTTTGCGCGAATATAGCGGATAATTTTTTATTCGCGTTCGTGATGAATTCGTCTTCCTACTTTCGTGCATCGTTATTTGTAAATCAGTATAAAAATTAGCAAGCATTAATTCCCTCCTTTTTCAAAGGGCTTTGTTGCGTAAATACCCTCTTTGAAAAAGAGGGTC
>CAZKUQ010000098.1:0-7314 GCA_964555965.1 uncultured Coxiellaceae bacterium | reverse complement strand
AAACGTTTAAGCGCGAGACAAAGTTGGACGAAAAATCGAGGAGAAAGCGCAGCATCGGCGTGGGAGCATGTTGACGGATTTTTCGTTCAACTTTGGCAGCGATTAGACGTTCGTTCAGGTCGTGAACGTTTGCGCCAATTCTTTCGCGCCTTCGAGATGCACTTGCGCCATTGATGGCGTTAAATCAACTCCATGGCCTTTTTGAGAAACTCTATGAAGATCTGAGTCTTTTTAGGCAGCACCTTTAAATCAGGATAAAGCAAATACACATAAGAAGTAGGCTTTTCAATATTTGCAAAAAGCTCTACCAGTTTCCCTGTTTTAAGCTCATTGCAAATAAAATAATTTGGCATTCTACCAATACCAGAACCACACTGAATTAACGCTAATTGCGCCAATAAACTATCCACCTCAATGACATTATTCAAAGAATAATTAACCAATTTTTTCTTCTCACAAAACTGCCACTGCGGTTTAAGCGTATCCATACCACGATTCAAAGAAGTAATGCAGCGATGATCTTTTAACTCGGCAGGATGTTTGGGCCGTTTTTTATTTTTAAAATAATCCGGTGATGCACAGATAAGACGTTTGAATTTCATAATAATTCGCATACGTAAATTTGAATCTGGCAATTTATTTGCGATACGAATAGCAAAATCATAATTTTGCTCTAATAAATCTTCATTCCTATTAGATAAAGAGAGAACAACATTCATGTTGGTATATTTTTTAGTGAATTGATGAATGATAGGCGGTAAAAATTCAATACCAAAATCAATTGGTGCAGTCATTCTAACTGTACCTTGCATAGCCGTAAAATCATGCGTAAGAGAATTCACCGCTTCATTATATTGCGCTTCAATCCCCTGACACGATGCGTAAAATTGCTTACCCTGCTCCGTTAACACAGATGTTCGCGTTGTACGATACAGTAACTTGACACCGAGCAACTCCTCTAATCGAGACACATGTCTACTAAGCTGCGCTTTTGAAACACCAATATTCTTAGCAGCAAGAGAAAAACTGCCTGCCTTCACAACAGCAACAAACGATAAAGCGTAATTAATCATAGGACTCCTATTGTTCCATTATTGAAACAATAGTGTATCAGTTTTATGTATTGTATTGAATATAGTTATAAACAATAATCAACTCAAATTTATACCCAACAAAGGAAAGACATCAATGCAGCCAAATTACAAAACATTAGCAACAATCATTGTTTCGTTGAGTGCAATAATGAGCACAACACAAACTAATGCCTTAACAACTGAAACTAAAGCTTCGGCAGTAGTTTTCAGCAAATCTTCTTGCACCAAACTAGCCCACACCACACAACCCTTTATTCTCGTATTAAGCAATGCAGAAGATTTACTTGGAAGCATTACCCAATGCGCCAAAGATGCAAAACTAAAAAGCGCCACGTTTAGTGGTTTAGGTCAGGTGCACAATCCAACGCTAGCCTATTTCACTAGCAATCCAAACGACAAACCAACATTAACAACTTTTTCTGGATACTACGAATTAGCTAGTTTTAATGGAGATATTACAAACAACAATAATGAATATTACTCACACGCACATGCTGTATTAGCAGACAAAAAATTTCATGGCATAGCAGGCCACGTAAACAAAGCAAAAGTAGGATTAACTGCTGAGATTGCCATTACACCGCTCCCAGTTCCCGTGCAAAGAGCCGTTGATAACAAAACAGGTTTTGGACCGATTATAGAATAATGCGTGTTAAGTTTTATATATAAAATAGATATATTATTCCACCTACTCGGGAAAGATTTACTGAATTGACATATTATCAGTTGATCGCAAACGTTCACGACCTGAACGAACGGCTAATCGCGGCGCGCTTAAACGTTTTGCGTTCAGTAAAGATAACCTCGTGAACGAATACAGTTGATCTTTGCCCGAAAAAACGGACACTCAGCTAAGTAACTTTTTACGCAAAGCAAGTTGATTGCTATTCATCAATTCATTTTTAATTTCATCAAACACATGAGCTAATTCAGTTAAATTTCTAACCTTAACAATGTTGTCATAAGCATTAAGTAACGCTGGATTTGGCTCAATATAAGGAGTAGTAGAACGTTTAAAAAAATTCGTACCTGTATTAGATTGCGATGCTTTTTCTTGTCTTTGTTGTTCTTGTTCAACAAAAAATTGACGCGTGGATGCTGCGGAGGTTTGAATTTGATATAAAACACTAGCAGGCTTTTGACTATTGTCAGCCAGTATATTATTTAATTGGTTGATGTCTGCTAATAATGTTTTATCTTTCTGGTTAGATTGTTGAAGCCAGTCTTTAACTGATATTAGAGATTTTTTTATTGCTTCAATTTGTTCAACATCATTTCCATTCGTTTCATTTTGAGAACGTAAAATTATCGTTCTGCTTGATTGTTTTAATCGGTCAATCGCTATTTTTCTTTCTGATGAATAAAAATGATCTGGCACAGATTTCCAACCAGCACAATCAATATGTACTGCCACAATATTTTCTGATGTAATCATCGAATGATGACGTAATGCCAAAAATTTATTTTCACCATGAATAATAATTACTTTTTTTGATGTTGGATCTGCATCATGTAGTAAATCTGTTTCAGATTTTTTTTCATCTTGAAGTGCTGCTTTGTTAATATTGACTTCGACTAACACGTAACCATCGGCATTTTTATACCACGAATGTTGATTAACTAAGTCGTGAGCATCTTTGATTGACTCGCCTACTTGTAAATGCTGCTGAAAATGAGGCTTGATTGGCGTCTGCAGACAAGTAGTTATTCTGCTAGCAATGGCTTCAGCCGAAATAGGATGTTGTGTATTTTCTTCTATTTCTTCTAAAAAACAACTGTGATCGCCAATAAGAAACCGGCCTACCTCATCAAATTTGGATTTATCTTTAATAATATAAAAAGGAACATAGATAGTTTGAATGGCAGCACTATTCATCGGCATGACAGCTTCCTTGATAACTAAATTTTGAAAATCTTAATCATATAAATTTTAAATAGCAATATAAATATTTTTGCTATCAATGCCTTGTGAAGCGAATTAATTATTTATTCATTCTTCCAATCACTACTACATCGGGATTAAAATATTTCTCCTCATTAATTAAAAATGAAAGATTTCTTCCTAATAAAAACTGAGTTATGATTTTATGATAATTTTTTACTGCATAAATTATAGTCAGCTAAAAATAACAACGCTGATAAATTAAAAAATGAGGACCACATGTTCAATTTTGATTTAAAGCAACGACAATCTAACACTGTCGCCATGATTACCTTTTGGAGTCAGTTTGCTGTTTACACACTCAATACCGTCTTAATTTTGTATTTGACGCGTCCTGTTTGGAAATACGGCATTGGTTACTCAGAAGCAACCGCCTACACCTTCATGGGCGTTACACAAGCTGTGGGCTACTTAATGCCAATGTTAGGCGGTTACATGGCTGATAATGTAATTGGATTACGTCGCTCCATTTTGTTAGGCAGTGTGTTACTTGCCATCGCCTATTTATTAGTCATGCTCAGCGGATTCACTGTCGTTAAATATCATGACACATTTTTTATTGCTGCTTATGCGCTTATTCCAGTCACCAATTCATTGCTCATGGGAACCTCTTCTGCGTTAGTATCGCAAGTTTTTAGCAATGATGAAATACGATCAAAATCTGGCATGACCATTTATTACATGTCAATTAATTTGGGAGCATTACTCGCCACCTTGATTGCACCACAACTCATGACCACACATTATGGACCATTAACCATTTTTGGAATCGTATTCGCCGGAAAATCTATCGCTGCTTTAAATTTTTATTGGCGTTATCAATTATTTGATGATGTGATCACTTGGTTAGATGAACGTAAAATGGATTTGAAACAATATGGGATTTTTATCGTTTATCTCATCGCATTTTATTTAATTACTTTTATGCTTTATCAATATCCTTATGCATCTAGTTACATCATTGGCTTAACATGTATGGCAGGAATTATTTGGTTTTTATTTGCTACCATTCGTCTTGAAGGAACCGCCAGAACAAAGCAATTAATTGCAATTTTATTAATTATTGAAGCCATTTTATTTTTTGTGCTCTACAATCAAATGAATACAACATTAATTTTGTTCGCGCAAAATAATTCTGATTTAAGTTTGCTAGGATTTAAAGTCGCTCCTGCCAATTATCAAATGATCAATCCAATTGTGATTATTATTTTAAGCTTGTTTTTACCAAAATTTTATCAAACATTTCAACGATTCAATATTCCATATCAATTTGCTGCAGGAACAATGTTAGCAGGCATTGGTCTTCTTGCGATGTGGTTTGCTTGCCTACAAGCACAACAAGGATTAATTAACGGTAATTACATCGGGTTAACCTACTTTTTAATTACACTTTCTGAACTTTGGGTCAGTGCTGTTGGATTAAGTATGATAGGACTTTATTGCGATGCCAGCATGATTAGTTTTGCAATGGGCGCATGGTACTTATCAGTTTCTTTATCAAACATTATTTCAGGTCGTGTGGCAGGATTGGTTGCCTTGCCTGAAGGTAAATTATTAGCAACAGAAAGTTTGCCGATCTATCAACACTATTATTTTGGTATGGGCATGACAGCATTAATATTAGGTATTGCCATGTTTTTTACTGCACGTGGTCTAGTGCAATTTGCAAAAGCCCGTCAATTAAAAATTGCTTGAGCTAAAATAAAAATCCCTGTTGATAGAGGCTTCTTGTATTACTAAAATAATCATTACACACAAAAAGCAAAGCTATGTTAATTAATAATCAAACCTTGATCAAGCCGTCGATAAAATTGACAATTTCTTTTTAGAATGCTATAAATTTACTCTCACACACGAATCCATATCATATAAATAAAATAAATGCATAAAAATTATGATGAAAACAAATCTTAATAAGATACTGATTTTTACTGGTCTATTTTCATTAATTTCAACTGGATGGGCTCAAACTTCCTATCAATTTAGCCCTTATGCAGATATTACCATTAATACTTACTGGAGCGCTCAATATCAAGATATGGAGCCTGCTGACTTAACTAAAATAAGTGCTGCCAGTGGTGTGAAAAATTTTCATCTTGCATTTGTTACCGATGCAGGAACATGTTTACCCGCATGGGGCGCTCAATCATCTTACTCAATCGAATCAAAATGGGCTGCACATCTCACTAATAACATGCGTGAAAATAATATCAATTACATCATTTCTTTTGGCGGCGCGAGTGGTAATGATCTATCACTTGCGTGTGATGACGTGCAATTAGTAAATGTTTACGAAAATGTAATAAAAACTTATCAACCACAAGGATTAGATTTTGACATCGAAAACGGTACTGCAAATATACCTAAAATCATGCGTGCTTTAAAACAAATACAAAACACTTATCCAAACCTAAAAATAAGTTTCACATTGCCTGTAATGCCGGAAGGATTAACCACATCAGGACAAGATATTGTGAAACAAGCGCAACAGCAAAATCTTCGTTACTCCGTTAACATTATGGCGATGGATTATGGCCCCGCTTATCAAAATAATATGGGGCAATATGCCATTCAAGCTGCAAATAACTTGTATGAATTTCTCAAAAATATTTACACAATAAAATCAAATCCGGATTTGTGGCAAATGATAGAAGTCACACCAATGATAGGTCTGAATGACGTGAATATTGAACAATTTACATTAAGTGATGTTGACACATTGCGAGATTTTGCAAAGCAAACTCACTTAGGTGGATTATCTATGTGGTCGGTTGCGAGAGATAATCCTTGTGCAGATCAATGGGCCAGTTCAACTTGCAGCGGTAAGAATTTGCAAACCAAAGCAAATGAATTTGCCATGCGTTTTTTAATAAATAATTAACAATAACAAGGTAATGATATGAGACAAAGACAAGACGGCAATCCTCTTATACCTGCTATTAAGGCAGTCTTTTATAATGATTTGGTTGATGTCACGCTAGAAGAAGAAAACATTTCTGCAGAAAATATTGATCAAATAATGAAAACACAAATTCAATCGACTATTGTTAATATACTTATTAAATCAAAAAATGTAAAAGATTGCATTCAATTACCCACAGATGAAAAAATTACATTAAACAATTGCCCTACGATTTATATTCCATTAGTCAATACGTTACTAACTATTAAAATAAATTTTGATCAATTAATAAATAATGAAATTGAACGTATTAAAAATAATTTAACTGGAAATATTAAATCTCCTGTTGAACAGATGATACAAAAACTTGCCGATCAAATTATTGAAATGAATCAATTTAAAGTAATGTTTCCGCAAGTAAAACAATTTATCTTAGAAGCCAAAGGACTTGCTGATATCACCACGCCATTTGAATCAATAAAATTAGATGAAACAGGCGTTACAACTAAATTAATACGCGATACTTTTTATAATGAAATGCTGAATCAAACCATTGAAGCTGTCGACAAAGGCTGGATTACTAAACAGGACTTAGAAGAACAAGAAGTTTATATTTTTTTAGCGCTCCCAGCATTAACTCTTATTGAAGCTGTATATCAATCAAAAAAATATGAGGGAATACGATTATTGGACAACAAAACCCTCACTCAAAATAATTGTCCGACAGAAGAAGATTTTCCAGAACTATTTAAACCAATCCTATTAAAAAAAGCGGAAATGACCGCCAGAAACGAAAATGAGTTAACCCTTATCAAACAAATGTGTCTCGCAAAAAATGCCGAGATCCCAAAAGAATTATTAGCATTTAAAACAAAAAATGTCTCTGAATGTGCTGCCACATTTAATGAAATCGCATCACAAATTAGTCGTCGTCGAGTATTTAAAGAAATGGTAGTGACTGTGACGAAAACATGTTTAGAAAATTTAAACGCTACCCATCTGCGATTAAATTAAAAACGATATATCAGGTACACGAAATTGAATTATGTCGTGTACCTGTATCATTCATTATTTTCTTCTTATAAGGTGCATAAGAAGTGAAACGGCGAATAAAATAAGAAAAACATAAAATAATATTTTAGCAATGTCGACTGCTGTACCAGCGATACCGCCAAAACCTAATGCACCCGCAATAATTGCGATGATTAAAAAGATCAGAATCCATCGTAACATAATATTAATTCCATTTAAGTTAGTCAAAATGATAATAACAGGTTAATATATTTTTTTCATTAAAAGGATTTTTCTATGTTTCCCAGAGCGACTAGAGATATACATGATAAAGAGGTGGAATTAATTTTAATAAGCCACGATTA
>CAZKUQ010000097.1:0-7325 GCA_964555965.1 uncultured Coxiellaceae bacterium | reverse complement strand
GATGCACCATGTGATTTTGATTTCAGCCCACTTGTTGCTGCCATCACAAATGATAAGGTCATCGTTCGCGGGGTTGTCATATTGTCTAATATTCACAATTACTTCCCCAATGAATTCTCGCGCAATTCGTGAATTAAATCACGAAGTCGCGCTGCTTCTTCAAATTCTAAATTATGTGCATGCTCATACATTTGCTTTTCTAATTTAGCAAGCTTCACTGTGAGCGCTTCGGGTGTTAATTTGTAATATTCAAGTTGCTCTTCCGATACTTTTGCTTTCGGAAATAATTTACCACGCACGCGATCACTTGAATAAGCCCCTTCCATGACATCGCGCACGGCTTTAATCACACTACGCGGCGTGATGTTGTGTTCTTCATTATATTTCTGCTGTTTTTTGCGTCGTCTTGCCGTTTCAGCAAGCGCGCGCTCCATTGAACCAGTAATACGATCTGCGTACAAAATCGCTTTACCGTTAAAGTGTCGTGCCACACGACCAATTGTTTGAATCAATGAAGTTTCAGATCGTAAAAACCCTTCTTTATCTGCATCTAAAATGCCGACCAATGAAACTTCTGGTAAATCTAATCCTTCACGTAACAAATTAATTCCCACTAACACATCAAACACACCTAGACGTAAATCACGAATAATTTCGACACGCTCAACTGTTTCCACATCGGAATGCAAATAACGAACACGCACATGATGTTCTTCTAAATATTCCGTTAAATCTTCTGCCATGCGTTTGGTTAATGTTGTCACGAGCACTCGTTCATTCACTTGCACACGCTTATTAATTTCAGATAACAAATCGTCAACTTGTGTTGTTGCAGGACGCACTTCAACTTCTGGATCTAATAAACCAGTTGGTCGCACCACTTGTTCTGCAATCACACCAGATTGCTCGAGCTCATATTTACTTGGTGTAGCTGATACATAAATCGTTTGTGGTGCACGTGCAGAAAATTCATCAAAACGTAAAGGACGATTATCCAGTGCAGATGGTAAACGAAATCCATATTCCACTAATGTTTCTTTACGTGAACGGTCACCACGATACATACCATGCAATTGCGGCACGGTGACGTGCGATTCATCAATCACTAATAAAGCATTGTTTGGCAAATAATCAAATAAAGTTGGTGGCGCCTCACCTGGTGATCGACCAGATAAATATCGCGAATAATTTTCAATGCCTTGACAATATCCCAATTCTTGCATCATTTCTAAATCATAAATCGTACGCTGTTCAAGACGTTGTGCTTCCACAAGTTTATTTAATTGATGCAATTCTTCTAAACGAATTTTTAAATCAATTTTGATTTGATCAATTGCTTTTACAATCGTGTCACGTTGTGTCACATAATGTGATTTCGGATAAATTGTTAAGCGCGGTACACGACGTAATACTTCGCCTGTTAACGGATCAAAGTAAGATAAATTTTCAATTTCATCACCAAATAATTCAATGCGAATGGCTTCACTTTCTGATTCTGCCGGATGCACATCAATCACATCACCGCGCACGCGATACGTTGCACGCGCTAAATCCATATCATTACGTGTGTATTGCAATTCTGCTAAACGTCGCAACAAAGTTCGATGATCAATTTTATCGCCGCGTACCAAATGCATGACCATACTTAAATACATGCGCGGGTCGCCTAACCCATAAATAGCAGAAACTGTGGCGACAATAATGGCATCACGTCTTTCTAACAAGGCGCGCGTAGCTGACAAACGCATTTGCTCGATGTGATCATTGATCGATGCATCTTTTGCAATGTAAGTATCAGATGAAGGTACGTACGCTTCTGGTTGATAATAATCGTAATAAGAAACAAAATATTCCACTGCATTCAGCGGAAAAAATTCTTTCATTTCGCCATATAATTGCGCAGCCAATGTTTTATTTGGCGCTAAAATTAGAGTTGGCCGCTGGATCTCATTAATCACATTGGCAATGGTGAATGTTTTTCCGGAACCCGTCACACCTAATAATGTTTGATGTACAAGCCCTGCTTTTACCCCATCAATCAATTTCGCAATAGCGGTAGGCTGGTCACCTGATGGCTTAAATTCGGAATGTAAATCAAAATGATTTTTTGTTGATAATTCAGTCATGAAATGTTACCGCAATGATAGAAGTATTTTGTTAATTTTATTATAATCATCGAGTTTTTTCGATGCAGAAAATTCAAGAATGTTTATAAAGCTGTGTCATCCCCGCGAAAGCGGGGATCCATCAAATAGATTCCCGCCTTCGCGGGAATGACATGGTTCTTATGACATTAAATAAATATTCTCGAATTTTCTTAATATAACATACGAGCGATAAATTATGATGAAAGATACCAGAACTAAAGATGCAGCACACGCTTTATCCACACGCGTACAACGTATCAAGCCATCTACAACCCTTACCATTTCAGCTCGTGCAGAAGAATTACAAGCAGCTGGGAAAAATATCATCAACTTAAGCATTGGCGAGCCTGACTTTGATACACCAGAACACATAAAAGCGGCTGCCGTGAAAGCTTTACAAGACGGCCACACTAAATATACCGCTGTTGAAGGTATTAAAGCATTGAGACAAGCGATTGTTGCTAAATTTTCTCGTGAAAATAATCTCACCTATGACTTAAACCAAATTTTAGTTTCGAGTGGCGCTAAACAAAGTCTTTATAATTTACTTGAAGCAATATTAAATTCAGGGGATGAAGTCATTATTCCCGCGCCGTATTGGGTGTCCTATCCAGACATGGTCAAATTAGCCGATGGCACACCCGTTATTGTTAACACATCTTTTGACAATCAATTTAAATTAACGGCTGACCAATTAGAAAAAGCCATCACCAATAAAACTCGCATTATTATTTTAAATAGTCCTTCCAATCCAACCGGCATGATGTATACAGCGAATGAATTAAAATCATTGGCAGCCGTATTACTAAAACATCCTAATATTATGGTTGTCAGTGATGATATTTATGAACATCATTTATGGAACCACGCCCCATTTAAAAATATTTTAAATATCTGCCCAGATCTTTCAGATCAGACAATTGTGATTAATGGCGTATCAAAAACCTATGCCATGACAGGTTGGCGCATTGGTTATGCTGCAGGGCCTGCAAAAATTATTGCTGCCATGAAAAAAGCTCAATCACAAAGTACATCGAGTGCAAACTCTATTGCACAATATGCAGCACTTGCTGCATTAAATGGTGATCAACAATGTGTTGCTGTCATGACAAAAGCCTATAAAGAACGTCATGATTTCCTTGTTGGTGAATTACAAAAAATTTCTGGTGTGCGATGCATTCCTTCTGATGGCACTTTTTATACATTTCCATCTATCGTTGGATTGCTTAATAAAGATCCCAAGATTACTAATGATTTAGAATTTTCTGAATATTTACTAATTGAAGGCGAAATTGCAGTCGTACCAGGTTCTGCATTCGGCGCACCAGGGCATATTCGTATGTGTTACACCACTAGCATGGATAATTTAATTGCTGCTGTAAAAAGGTTCAATCATTGTGTTAAAAAATTAATGGAAATAAATTAATTGCGTAAATCCTGTCGCATGCGGGTCGCGAGCTCGAATTTAGTTCGTGTGAAGCGATATAAACATTGCAAAAAATTGATTGACGATTACAAAAAGCGATATTAGTATTCACCTCGCTTATTGCTACACATTCCCCGGTAGCTCAGTCGGTAGAGCAAGTGGCTGTTAACCACTGGGTCGGCGGTTCGAGTCCGTCCCGGGGAGTAAAACAACACCTCCCCCGCAAGATAGTCTGTCATTAACTTGAGACACACAATGGAGCAAGAAAATGGAACACGGATTAAAACAAGCTCTTGCTAAAGAAAATCCTTTGCAAATTGTAGGCACAATTAATGCCTATACTGCATTGCTAGCAAAACGTGCAGGATTTAATGCTATTTATTTATCTGGAGCAGGCGTGGCTAATGCATCATATGGGATCCCAGATCTTGCTATGACCAACCTCACAGATGTCACCGAAGATGTTTTAAGAATTACCTCGGTATGTGATTTACCCTTAGTGGTGGATATTGATACGGGATGGGGAAATGCATTTACTATTGCACGAACAATTAAAACCATGATCAAAGCTGGCGCAGCAGCAGCTCATATCGAAGATCAGGTGCAATCCAAACGCTGTGGCCATCGTCCCAAAAAAGAAATTGTTACGACAGAAGAAATGTGTGATCGCATCAAAACAGCAGTCGATGCCAGAACAGATCCAAACTTTGTCATCATAGCACGTACGGATGCACTAGCAATTGAAGGTTTAGAAAAAACGTTAGCTCGAATTAATGCTTATGTCGAAACTGGTGCAGACATGATTTTTTTTGAAGGTGCAACAGAACTTCATCAATATGAAGTAGCAACCAAACAATGCTCTGTTCCTATTCTAGCTAATATTACTGAATTTGGTGTCACGCCATTATTTACAAAAGAAGAGTTAAAAAATGCTGGTGTACAATTGATTTTATATCCACTCAGTGCGTTCCGAGCGATGAGCGCTGCCGCCATCAAAGTATACGAAGCGATTCGTACAGAAGGCACACAACAACCACAACTCTCAAATATGCAAACACGCGAACAATTATATGACGTATTAAATTATTATCAGTACGAACAAAAGCTCGATGAACTATTTGCAGAAGGAAAAATCAAATGATAGCAAAAACAGGTGGGCTAGAAGGAATTGTCGTTGGTGACACGACCATTTCGACTGTTGGCAAAGAAGGTCTTGGTTTAACTTATCGTGGTTATAATATAAAAGATCTCGCTGCGCATTCTAGTTTTGAAGAAGTAGCCTATCTTCTCATTGATGGCGTCTTACCCTCTTTAGCTGAATTACAAGCTTATCGCAGCAAATTAATCGAGCTTCGATATCTTCCAACTGAATTAAAGTCATTACTTGAAACCATTCCAGGAACCGCGCATCCAATGGAAGTATTACGCACATGCGTTTCCATGCTTGGCACACTTGAATCAGAGTCTGCAAAATATACCGGACGAAGTATCGCAGACCGTCTGGTGGCCTGCGTTCCAAGCATGCTTCTTTATTGGTATCAATTCCATCAAAATAAACTTCGAATTGATACTGCAAATAGTGATGAGCAAACTATCGCAGGATATTTTTTACATTTACTACACGGCAAAAAACCAGATGATGAAATGCGTCGCGCAGTTGATGTGTCACTTATTTTGTATGCAGAACATGAATTCAATGCTTCCACATTTGCTGCACGAGTCACAGCTTCCACTCTATCCGATTTTTATTCTTGTATCGTAACAGCTATTGGCACATTGCGCGGCGCTTTACACGGCGGAGCAAATGAAGAAGCAATGGAGTTAATTAGTCAATTTAAAACACCAGATCAAGCGGAAAAAGGCATTAAAGAAATGCTAGCAAATAAAGCAAAAATCATGGGTTTTGGGCATCGTGTTTATAAAAAATCGGATCCACGCTCCGATATCATTAAAGCTTGGTCAGAAAAATTATCAAAACGTTCGCCCGATGGCTATTTATATTCTGTTTCCGAACGTATAGAAAAAATCATGTGGGATGAAAAAAAATTATTTCCTAATCTCGATTTTTACAGTGCCAGTGCTTATCATTTTTGCGGCATACCCACCTCATTATTCACACCAATATTTGTCATGTCGCGTGTCACTGGCTGGAGCGCACATATTTTAGAACAACGTGCTAATAATCGTTTAATTCGTCCAGAAGCAAGTTATACAGGGCCTGCACCACGCCCATTTCCAACCATAGAAGAACGAGGATAATATGGCATTACATTCACATTCAGTTGACGAAAATATTCGTCCTGCTACCGATAAAGAATTAACAACGATTGCAGATTATGTGACAAATCATGCTATCAAAAGTGAACTAGCTTATACTACGGCACGATATTGTTTAATGGATGCCATTGGCTGCGGGATTCTTGCCTTACAATATCCAGCCTGCAAAAAATTGCTTGGGCCAATTATCCCGGGTACGACTGTTCCGGTTGGTGCACGTGTACCCGGCACTTCATTCATGCTTGATCCCATTCTTGCTGCTTTTAATATTGGCACACTCGTGCGCTGGTTAGATTTCAACGATACATGGCTTGCGGCTGAATGGGGTCATCCTTCCGATAATTTAGGTGCAATTTTAGCAATTTGTGATTACCTGAGTCGTAAAAATATTGCCGAAAAAAAATCACCGTTAAAAGTAAAAGATATTTTTACTGCTATGATTAAAGCACATGAAATTCAAGGTGTGCTTGCATTAGAAAATGGTTTTAATCGCCTTGGATTCGATCATGTTATTCTTGTCAAAATTGCTTCAACTGCAGTAGCAACTCAATTGTTAGGTGGCAATCATCAACAAATTGCAGATGCTCTATCACAAGCATGGATAGATGGTGCAGCGCTTCGCACTTATCGTCACGCACCCAATACTGGCTCCAGAAAATCTTGGGCAGCAGGTGATGCAACTAGTCGCGCAACACGTCTTGCATGGATGACCATGCAAGGTGAAATGGGCTACGCAAGCGCATTAACCGCAAAAAAATGGGGATTTTATGATTGTGTGATGCGAGGCGATCATTTAAAAATTTCACGCCCATACGATGCTTACGTCATGGAAAATGTTTTATTTAAAATTTCTTTTCCTGCAGAATTTCATGCACAAACAGCCGTTGAATGTGCCATCAAATTGCATCCGGAAATTAAAAATAAATTAGATCAAATTGAAAAAATCGTACTGACTACACAAGAATCTGCGGTACGAATTATTAGTAAATCAGGCCCATTACATAATTACGCAGATCGTGATCACTGCTTACAATACATGGTTGCTGTTGGTTTATTGCATGGTGATTTAAAAGCAAATCACTATGGTGATGAGTTTGCAGCAGATCAACGCATCGATTTATTACGCGAAAAAATGGTGGTAGAAGAAGATAAACAATATACCAAAGATTATCTCGATCCAGAAAAACGCTCGATTGCCAATTCCATTCAAATTTTCTTTAAAGATGACACACACACGCAAAAAATCGTGGTGGAATATCCAATTGGACATCGTCGTCGCCGTGAACAAGGCATTCCATTAATGTTCAAAAAATTTGAAGAAAACATGTTAACACTTTTCTCTTCTGACAAAGTTAAACAATTACTTGAACTCTTCAACGATCACAGCAAATTAGAAAGTATGCCTGTGAATGAGTTGATGGATTTATTTGTAAAATAATTTCTGTATTTACAACGTTGCCTCTCGACAGTGTCAT
>CAZKUQ010000096.1:7032-7325 GCA_964555965.1 uncultured Coxiellaceae bacterium | reverse complement strand
AAAAGCAGAAACGGTGTTTAACCCACAGCATCTCATCAAAGCCTTTGAGCTTTATGATGATAAATTTAAGGATTGGAGTTGGAAGCAACGAGATTTATTTTGGCGACAGGTAATAGGCTACGCGCAGCGATTCCTGCCGGCCAATATGGCAATGGTATTTGCATATAGTCTTTATGATGTCGTGGAGAAGCACGAAAAAGCACCGAGGAGTTTTAAATTCAGATATGGTGATGGCGCTATCTTTCCTCTTACTTTTGATGCTCTCTCTGGCGTAGGGTATGAAGTTGCGGGCG
>CAZKUQ010000096.1:2741-7000 GCA_964555965.1 uncultured Coxiellaceae bacterium | reverse complement strand
GGGCGCGGGTGGCGGGGGGCGGCGTGAGGGCGAGCGCGGGGCCTCGGGTTTACAAAATTTATGTCAAACAAAAACTTCAAACTATCAAAACTTATGCGGCAGTCTCAAGAAACAAAAACTTGTACGATAGTGTGACATGAAGTTGGTAAAGAGCAGCAGCATAGTGTGCTGCTGTCTCATGCCAACATACATCCGTAAACCATCGTAAAAGTTCTTGATAGTGCCAAGTGTCTGAAGTGATTGTCCACCAGGTAACCCAGCGATGAAGATAATGTCTGATCTTTTGGGCAGATAGCTCATCGGCGACCATTATCATTACAACGATGTAAGACCTCATTCAAGTTTGGTTACAAAACACGGGATGAGTTTAAATAGAAAGTAACTTAACAACTATCAGTTGTGCACGTTAGTTCAAAATATTTATCACAAACTGAAATTTGTTGCGCTGTTCCTATGGCACTAAGATTATCTTTTGCGTTTGCTATAAAATGATGGCTTGGGGCTGTTGATACAAGAATTAATTTTTCGATGTGCTTGCTATACCGAATTGCATATCCTTGCGCCACCATGCCGCCATAGGATACGCCGAGAATGCAAATTTTTTTAAATCCAAGATATTTGCGTAATGCTTCAATGTCTTCAATATTATCTTCTAATGTGTATGTTGCTTTTTTGTTTTTTTGCTAAATTCACAACCTCTTTGATCAATAAATATTAATTGAGCATAATTTTGGAGTTTGATGCTGTCATATATAAAATGAATGTGATTGCCACCTGAGCCACCATGGATTAAAAATAAAACCGGTTTTTCAACAAGACCATTTTTGTTGGAGAAATTTGCATTCCTGCAACATCAAAATATATTTCTGTGTTACGTATTTTTACTTTCATAATGAGTTCACTTTTTATTTGTAATTAATTTTAGTATATGACGTGGACGCGACATTAAATTATTTATCAATCTTCCTTATCTGTTTTGTAAGCTAAGTAGTTTACAATTTTCCACTTTCCATCCTCATATTTTTTTAATACATCCATCCCTTCATCTTGTACTTTGATGGGCGCTTTACCTTTTTCATTGATAGTTAAATACCAGGTAATGCGTGCCGCCGCGAGATCAGCAGAGTGATAGACTTGATGTAATTTAAAACGATAATGATAGCGTCGATTTTTCTCGGCAAAAACTTTTTTAAAGCCGTCGCAGAGGGTAGTGTAATTTTTGGTTGAATAGCCTTGATAACTTGCAGTTAAGGATTTGTCAAATAAGTTGCAAGAGCCGGTTAAATCTTTTTGATTGAAGGCCTTCGTCCATTGGCTAAAAACTTCTTGGAATTGTTTGAAATTAGCATCGTTTGTGCTAGCAAAGAGGGATGAAGAAATCAGGAATAAATTAAAAAATATTAAAATCCATTTATACATAGACCATCTCTTATGGTATTTTAAATTTAATTATATATTATTTATTCCTTCAACGGAGTTTTATATGCCAAAGGGCTGCATGGCAATTGCATTGGCTGCATTATTCGCATTCTCGCCGCTTTATGCTCAAAACAACGAATCAGATTTTAATGAAAAAATAAAGAATATTTTATCTACCCATTTTAAAAAATATAAAGAAGCAGAATATTTTACTGGTGTAGCACTTTCTATCGAGCTCCCTAATCAAGCAATTAATAATTATTATATTGGCCGTGTTTCGCATGCTGAAAATAGTAAAGAAATTTCTAAAGATACATTATTTCAAATTGGTAGTAATACGAAATCCTTTACAGCTGCTATTATTTTACAATTAGAAAAAGAAAATAAATTAACAATTAATGATCATTTAGAAAAATGGTTGCCGCAATACAATAAATGGTCGATCATTTCAGTCAAACAATTACTTAATATGACAAGTGGAATACCCAATTATTCAGATTTACCACTTTGGTCGGCAAAACAATATCATCATCCAGGGTATGTATGGACGAAAACAGAATTGGTTAACTATGCTTATCCGCCCGGAAATAGTAACCCGCCATTGAAACAAGGTTTTTTTTATTCAAATACGGCATATATGTTGGCGGGATTAATTGTTGAAAAAGTAACAAACCATTCATTTACAGAAGAATTACGTAATCGCACCATAAAACGTGCAAATCTTACAAATACTTTTTATTCAGACGCTAATGTTGACAAAAAAATTCAAGCAAGGTTAGCCATTGGCTATAACTATAATCAATATGACAATCCTTGGTTAGTCGGCAAAGAAATTAATCATTTTAATTTGTCATGGGCGGGGGCTGCCGGCGGGGTTATATCAAATACGGAAGATCTTATTAAGTGGACTAAAGCATTATTTGTTGATAATAACGTGCTGGAGGCTGCGCAACAAAATGAACTGACGCAACTGGTATCCAATAATACGGGTGAAGCCATTCAAGAAACAACTATTGATGACCCTAAAGGGTTTGGGTTAGGGGTCGCGCAATTATTTGATCATGACATGGGCCGCATTTGGTTTTACGAAGGTGAAACATTGGGATTTCGTGCTTTATTCATGTATAAACCTTGTAATGGTATTATTATTTCGAGTATTTTTAACAGTGCGACAAACAGCGAAAATGATCATGCTGGTGAATTGCTGAAGGCAGTTTATAAATCCATTATTCAACACCATCCCAATTTATCTTGTTAAAGAGTATCCCTCCAAATCATCTGTGCAGTTTCAATCGCACCTCTACTTTCCATGCGGCGCAAAGTTGATAGTAATTCTGGTGCTGTGATTTCAGAAATGGGGCGGTAATTTATTGATATAAATATATTTTATCAATTCTGTCACCTGTTTGTACTCCTAAAAGTACTACCTGGCTATATGCTTAGATTTGAGAAATTCTTGATAATGTATATTACATTCCTGGACGATCTTTTTGTAATCAACATGCAGATTAATAATAGATTGAAAAGAGCGAATTTGACAATAAAATAATCAGTCTATACAATACTCGGTCCGATAAAAGAGCCCTATGCAAATAATGAGCTGCTAAAAACTTCTTGAGAGGTGCTAAATGCAAAATGAATCCCATAAAAAAGTTACTGGTTTTTCAGGTAATGAAATCTTCTGTTTAAATAAACTGGGATATACTGCAGGGCAGTTATGCGTGGGCAATGAAGTCGTTGCTATAGGTGCCTTAGGGGTGACAAGTTCTACACTTGCTAATCTTGCAGGTGGTGAAATAACCAAGGTAACTGATCTGGTGCATGAAGGTCGTAAGGCAGCATTTGAGCGCATGATGGAAGAGGTGCGTGCAGCTGGTGGTGTAGGTTTGGCAGGTGTTTCTTTTGATATGATTAATCATGGCGGTAACTTAGAGTTTATATCGCTTGGCTCAGTTGTTCACAACGAAACAATGCAATCAACTAATGCGTTCTTCTCAACGTCTAGTAGTGGTCAGAATTTATATTCTCAAATTGACGCAGGATTTACTCCCCACAGTTTTGTTTTTGGAAATGTAGCGTATTCGATTGGTGTGGGTGGAGGTTTGAAGGGATGGGGCAGATCATTAAAGCGTGGAGAAGTGAAAGAATTTACCGAAATTTATAATTCTACAAGACATTTGGCACTAAGCCGTATTAAAGAAGAAGCAAAATCAGCAAAAGCAAATGCAGTTATTGGTATTGAAACAAATATTATTCCGTTATATGGCACCCAAGAAATGATGATGGTTGGTACCGCTGCTACACACCCAAGTTTAAATGCTTACTATAATGATCCGGTAACTAGTAGCTTAACGAATGAAGAATTATGGAATTTAGTAAATCTCGGATATTTGCCTATCAAAATGGTCATCGGTGTTTCCGTATACTCATTAGGATTTGGTGGCGCATTAAAGTCAGCTTTTGGAAGTTTTATCGGTGGCAAAATTGATACTGTGACCGAATTATTATATGAAGCGAGAGAAAAAGCATTAGCGCGTATTCAAGAAGATGCGAATCAGTGTGGTGCAGACGAAGTCGTCGGTGCTAAAACCTATATATTTGATATGGGTGGTGGGTTAGTGGAATTTATGGTGATAGGTACAGCTGTTAAGAAATTTTCTGGTGTCACTACAAAAAATCAACAGATATTGCCGCAAGCAATTATTCAAGATAGAGATACTGTTATCAGTTCTGAATATGGTTCATCGACCACAATTAACAAATCTAGCGAGCGATCAGCAAGAAAAACACAATTCGGTGTGCTTCAGGCCGAATGCCACCTGCGCCTGCAAATAGCCCAG
>CAZKUQ010000096.1:0-2731 GCA_964555965.1 uncultured Coxiellaceae bacterium | reverse complement strand
GGTGTGCTTCAGATAATCGGAACTATCATTTTTGTAATAGCATATGCGTATTTTGTAGTTTTCAAATAATGAATCATGAAGCTTCAAAGCTCAAGGGTTTGCTTTGGGTATTCATCGCTTGCATTATAGGATTGATGATAGGGGGTGGTTCATCAATTTTGGTGGATGTTACTCCTCGTAAATTTGAAAACAAGTTACAAAATATTGTTGATCCACAATTCGCAGACAGAGGTTGTCGTGAAAATCCAGATGCGGATTTAGCGCTAAAGAAATTAATTTCTCGAATATATCCGATCGATCAAACAGATAAAACGTATAATATCGATGTTCGTGTAGTCAAAGATCATGATATTAACGCCTATGCTGAATTAGGAGGCCATATTTTCATAAATACAGGTCTTCTTCAACAAGCGAGATCACCCGAAGAATTAGCTGGTGTGATTGCGCATGAAATTGGGCATGTACAACATAGAGATATTTTCCGCGCATTCGTCGCAAAGTTTTTTACCTATGAAGCAGTCCATCTTGTTTTTCAAGGTGAAGTTGATTCATCGTCATATTGGACTAAATTTTTCTTAGACATGGGTTTTAGCCGAAAACAAGAAGCAAGAGCCGATGAGGCCGGATTACTGCGTTTACAAAAGGCGCATGTCGATAATAGTGGGTTACGAGATTTTTTTCAAAGAATGGAAGCAATGGATAATTGGCCATCTTTTATTTCTGATCATCCTTCAGACAGTGATCGACTGGTGAAAGTCGAAAAATATCAAAATCATGGTTCTACTCCTATCCTTTCAAAGAAAGAATGGAGTAATTTGAAAAATTATTGCAAGAAATAATTTACCATCCCCTTTCTTTTTTCCACTCTTCATCTCTTTTTTACGTTCAGGACGAATTGATCATTTTCACGTGCAAGCGATTTAAAACATCTGTTAAAAGATACACGTGAAATCCAAAGAAGACCTAATGCAATGTTCGCAAATAACGCGCGAGTTATAGATTAAGTAATTTGATGGTATTAATTGGTAAGAATAATTTTAGCTTATTAGATGGAAATTCAATAAATTGATAGTGATGATAAAATTTAGCTGCCTTATCATCTTTAGCATCAACAATAATTGCGTTAATTCCAATTTGGTCACTAATTGAAAGGCTGCGTTTTAGGGCATCCATTAATAAATGTCCTCCAATCTTTTTTCCTTGCTGAGTTGAGTCAACAGCAAGTCTTCCTAATAGTATTCCAGGTAACATGGGATATCTGGGGAATTTTTTAACTGTTTCTCCCGATAATTCACTAACATCAATGCTAATAGTTGAAAGTGTGTAATAACCAATAACCTCAGGTGAATTGATAGAAGTAATGACGTAAGTTACTGCAACATTCTTTTTAATATCCTGACTCGCTTGTGTTTTAAGGTAATTATCTAGGTAGGTTGAGCCACATGAGAAGTTTTGTTTATTATGGCTCGAATGCAGTTTATTAATTTCATATATAGGTTGTGCGTTTTCTAGCCCCCAACATATCGTCACTGAATTGTCATTTGAATCTTCTTCCGAGAACGTCCCAGATCAGCTGTTATGGAACAAGTTTAAGTAAACAACCTAAAGTGATAATATTTTGCGGCATCAACATACAGAATCAGGAACGCATCATGGGCAATAAATATAAAATTGGAATTGATATCGGCGGAACACGTACGCATGCTGTGTTATGCGAAAATGATAAGATAATCGTCAGAACGGATGTACCAACAACAACGGATACCAGCAAGTGCGTTCGCGAGGCGATCGATCAAATTAAATCAGATGCAATTACGAAATCACTTTCTATTTCGCCAGATGATATTACTGCAGTGATGATCGGTACGACTAGATTCGTAAATAATATTTTAGAGCGCAAGGGTTTGAATAAAGTATTTGTGATTCGCCTTGCAGCGCCAGCCTCAACAGCAATTCCTCCGCTCGCAGATTGGCCCGGGTCTTTAAAACAATTAATAGGTGGAAACAATTCTATTGTTGAAGGTGGCTATGAGTTTACTGGTACAGAAATATCTGCTGTTGATTACGATCAGGTTAAAGCGTTGGGTGAACAAGCTGCCAGGCTAGGTATACAAAGTATTGCAGTCTCTGGTGTTTTTTCTCATATTAAACCTGATCAGGAAAATGAAGTTTATAAAATTTTAAAATCAGTCAATCCGGATTTTCAGATTTCCTTGTCACATCAGATTGGCGACCTGGGATTTTTAGCGCGTGAAAACGCGACGATCTTAAATGCTTCATTATCACTTGCATTCGAGTCATTTTGCCAAGGCATTCAGCGAGCATTGCTTGATACAAATCTTTTTAACGCAAAGTTATACATAAGCACTAACAATGGAGCGATCGAACACGCTAATACTATTTTCCCTGTCCAAACTTATGGATCTGGTCCTAGTAATAGTATTCGCGGCGCTTCGCAGCTTGGCACGATAGAATCAGAATATTTTATTGTTGCTGATATAGGCGGAACGTCTACTGATATCGGCATTAATCACAATGGTTTTCCGCTGCCAGCAGGTACTGAAATTAAAGTTGGTAATGAAAATGAAGGTTTTATTTGTAACTTTCCTTCACCATTAACTTTTTCTTGCGGGCTCGGCGGCGGTAGTATTGTTTTAGAAAAAAATGGGGAAATTATTATTGGCCCAGAATCAGTTGGTCAAAATATTCAACGCGATGCCATTAGTTTTGG
>CAZKUQ010000095.1:0-7356 GCA_964555965.1 uncultured Coxiellaceae bacterium | reverse complement strand
AGCAGGCGCGCTACCAGACTGCGCTATACCCCGAATAACTAAATTACTAATCAAATTTAGAAAACGGATGATACTGACCAGGATAATATTCGTCAATGGTTTAGCATCTACTTTTATCTAACCAGTCAATCTTATCCGATTCATTTTATGAAAAACCATTATTATGTTAAATTCTGACTTTTAAACAATGATGGGTGTTGTATCACATGACTGCACAAGTAATCGATGGAAAATCACTAGCCGCCACGTTCAAAGAAAAATTACATAATATAGTAAAAACAGGCATTGAATCTGGTAAAAAACAACCAGGACTTGCAGTGATTTTAGTCGGTGAAGATCCAGCCTCTACTATTTATGTGCAAAACAAACGCCAAGCATGCGAACAAGTTGGCATCCAGTCCATTTATCATCATTTATCAGTCGATACTGAAGAAAAAAATTTAATTGAACTAATCAAAACATTAAATCACGATACAAAAGTCAACGGCATTTTAGTTCAACTTCCTTTACCACATCACATTGATGCAGAACGTGCATTAGAATGCATCGATCCACGCAAAGATGTTGATGGTTTTCATGCTTACAATCTTGGTCGTTTAGCACAACGCCGCCCTCTTCTTCGACCATGCACGCCGCTTGGTATCATGATGATGCTAGATCATATCCAACAGCAATATAAAGGCAAACATGCTGTTATTGTTGGTGCATCAAATATTGTTGGCAGACCCATGGCATTAGAATTATTAATTGCAGGATCAACTGTTACCATTTGTCATCGTTTCACTCACGATCTTTCTTATTTTGTTAAACAAGCTGATATTTTAATTTCTGCGGTTGGTAAACCAGGATTGATTAAAGGTGAATGGATAAAAGAAGGCGCCACTGTCATTGATGTCGGTATCACACGGTTACCGGATGGCACTATTACCGGTGATGTGGAATTTGCTGTCGCAAAAGAACGTGCTGCTTGGATCACACCTGTTCCCGGAGGTGTGGGCCCCATGACAGTTGCTATGTTACTTCGTAACACACTTTCTGCCGCCCACTTCATCTAAGATCTGCTGATAGTTCATAACAATGCGCGATGACTAACTCATTAAAAAATAGAAAAAATTATATAAAAAAGGGTTATTCATTATTGCTCATAGAGTAATCACTCAGTATACTCATTTTTAATTTGATGTTTTTTAGCCTAGTTTTCAAGGAGAGAAATCGTGCCACAGAGTGCAAAACACTTTGCTGAAAAATTAAATAAGTGTCTTGATGAAACAGACGCCCCCGTACAAATTCGTGAACGCGCAGCTATTCTCAGTAAAATGCTCGATATTTCTAAGCAACAAGCATGGAGCATGTTAGATGGACAACAAATGCCGGATCAAAATCTATTACATAGAATTGCAAATGAATTTGAAGTAGATTATCGCTGGTTATCTGATGACTAAAATCAAGGACCATCATGGCTAACACAACTTATCAATTACCTGTTTGGGAAACAATAACCACAGCTTGGCAAAAAGTACATGGGTCCAAAAGCGTTTTTTGGGGCGCCTTTGGATTAATGTTTGCCATTGTCATTGGTCTTGGCATAGCAAAAAAGATCATCCAAACATTAATACCTATCCCTGGGATAGACACATTAATGAAATTCTTTTTACAAGCGATCGCTTATTTATTACAAATAGGAATGCTTTACATCGGCATTAAACGCGCAGCTGATTTACTAATTGAATATCGTCAAATATTCCGTCCATTTCAAGCAAATATTATCATCCAAATTTTTCTTTTATATATTTTACAAATCTTAATTTATTTACCCATGGTTCTTCTCTTATTAAGCATAGGGATGATTTTTACTTTATTAAGCACCATCGGTCTTGGTTTTCTTTCAATATTGTTTTTTATTTTAGCCGGCTTACTTATTGTTTACATTTCCATTCGCATCGTGTTAGCGCCAGCTTTTATTCTTGATCAATCACAAAATGCCTGGGGCGCTATTAAACATTCATTTTATGCAACACGAAAAAATTTCTGGCAATTATTTGCAATATATTTAATTGAATTTATCATTATCACCATCAGTGCTATTCCATTTGGTATTGGATTAATATGGAGCCTTCCATTTTCACTGATTTGTTATGGTTTGATTTATAAAAACTTGCAAGTAAATGTGAGCCAGTAAAAAAAATTATATCCTATTAAAAGTGATATTGAATTATTGAAGAGCCGAAGTACATAAAACAATTTATAACAGCTTAATTTCCGCTTCTACTTCCACAAACACCTTTTTCAATGCGGTAATCGCCACATCAATTTGTTCTTCAGTAATAATTAATGGCGGCGCAAAACGAACGACCGTTTGATGTGTTTCTTTTGTCAAAAGCCCATGCGGTAACAATTTCAAACAAATATCGCGCGCAGGATAACGCTCATCAATTTCAAGTCCAAGCAACAATCCTTTACCACGAACATCTTTAATTAAATCAGACTGAATAGTTTGCAAACGTTCTTTAAAATATGCACCTAATTTTGCTGCACGTTCAATTAAATTTTCTTCGATTAAAATATTTAATGCGGCTTCACCAACTGCTGCTGCTAATGGATTACCGCCAAATGTGCTGCCATGATCACCCGGCGTAAAAACATTCATCACTTCTTTGCTGCTTAAAAATAACGAAACAGGTAACAATCCACCGCCAAGTGCTTTGCCTAACACAACTGCATCAGGCTGAATATTTTCGTATTGATATGCCAACAACTTTCCTGTTCGACCCAATCCAGTTTGAATTTCATCACAAATCATTAACACATGATGTTTCTTACAAATATCTCTGCATGCTTTCAAATAACCTTCTGACGGCACTAAAATACCGCCCTCACCTTGAATAGGTTCAACAAGAAAAGCTGCTGTGTTTGGTGTAATTGCATTTTCCAATTCTTTAGCATCACCATAGGGAATCACTTTCATCCCCGCAGTAAAAGGACCAAATCCTTCTCGATATTGAGGTTCGGTTGACATCCCAACAATCGCAATTGTGCGGCCATGAAAATTTCCAGCGCAAGCAATAATTTCAGCCTGATCTTGCGCCACACCTTTCACGGTATAAGCCCATTTACGTGCTGCTTTCAATGCGGTTTCAACTGCTTCAGCACCCGTATTCATTGGCAATGCTTTTTCAAAGCCAGTTAATTTGCAGGCAAGTTCCAGAAATTTTCCTAATTGATCACTATAAAATGCACGCGACACAATATTCACTTTGCCAGCTTGCTCACGTAACACGTTAACTAACTTAGGATGACAATGCCCATGACTCACAGCTGAATAAGCACTCATCATATCAATATATCGATTACCAGCATCGTCCCAGATATATACCCCCTCACCACGCGTTAACACCACTGGTAAAGGCGCATAATTATGAGCGCCATATAAACGCTCACGCTCAATATTGAGGTTTGTCATCGCAACATCCTGCTTAAATGAAAAGGAGAAAGATACCAGTTTTGCAGAAACAAAAACAGCAGACAAAATAAAAGAGCACTGAACAGGAATGTCTTTAAAAAAACCCACTTCGACTATGGCGGAAACCTCGGTAACGTTTCAGGCTTTCCCCTCAAGCACGCACACAACGCACCCATCTGGAGGACTTGCACACCACATTACTATCGTGTTTCCTTTAACTATCACTGAAAGGTTTTCGACTGTTCCTGTCTAGTACTCATTTTGAGTATAGATCGTTTTGGTCATTCTACAAGTTTGTAATTTGTCATTAATCAAGATATAGTCATTGACTTTTAATTACTTGATTATTTTGATGATAATATCTTTCTATCTATATGAATAAAAATGAAAATCAAACTGTTAAGATTCATGCCTTAAGTCATGATGGGCGAGGGATTGCTACCATTCAAAATAAAACGACATTTATATCAGGTGCGTTACCGAATGAAATGGTGACATACAAAATTACGCAAAAAAAAAGTCATTATCATGAGGCAGAAATAATAGAAATTCTCACACCATCACCTGCGCGCATCACACCACCGTGCCAACATGTTGCTATTTGTGGCGGCTGTAGTTTGCAGCACATGTCTATTGAAACTCAAATTCAATTAAAACAAGAAACACTCATCGATCAATTAAAACATTTTGGCAAAGTGAGTGCTGAATCTATTTTACCTCCATTACATGCAAATGCTGTTGGTTATCGGCGAACATGGTTTGGTGAATGTAAGTTTTATTGAGTGTTTGCCGCTTGGGAGCGTCGTTATCAAAAAAGATAAATTACTGGTCGGATTTAGAGAAAAATCTAGCCGTTATTTAGCTGATCTTGAAAAATGTGTCGTGCTGCATCCCAAAGTTGGTGAACATTTAACTGATTTGAGCGCGCTCATTCGTTCGCTTGATCAATACCAACATATTCCTCAAATTGAAGTGGCAATCGGTGATGAGGACGCAGCACTGATATTTCGTCATCTTGAGCCGCTCACTGAAAACGATCAACTGAAGCTCATTGAATTTGGCAAAAAATTTCAATTTCATATATATTTACAACCAAATTCTCCAGCACTCGTTAAAAAAATTTGGCCCGCCGATTCGCTAGAAAGATTAACCTATTCACTTCCGGATGATGGCTTAGCATTCTTATTTCATCCGCTCGATTTCACCCAAATTAACCTCGAAATGAATCGTCTTATGGTGAAACAAGCACTCACTTTATTAGACATTCAACCAGATGAAACTGTGCTTGATTTATTTTGCGGTATTGGTAATTTTACGCTACCCATGGCTAAGTTAGCCCAACAGGTGACCGGCATTGAAGGCAGTGAAGAAATGGTAAGACGTGCTGAAGATAACGCTGCACATAATCATCTTTCTAACATAAATTTTTATGCAGCCAACTTGCAGGATCCGCCCAAACAAAGCGTATGGATGAAAACTTACGATAAAATTTTATTAGACCCGCCACGAGTTGGTGCTAAAGAAATTTTGCCGCTCATTGCAAATCTGCAACCAAGACGCATTGTATATGTTTCATGTAATCCCTCAACTTTGGCACGTGATGCGGGTGAATTAGTTCATCAACACGGATTTTTCTTGAAAAAAGTTGGAATCATGAATATGTTTCCACATACATCCCATATCGAAGCGATGGCGGTATTTGAAAAAAAATAAAAGGAATCAACTATGCAAAATAATATGGATATTGAATTAAACCCCTTGCCGGTGATTGATTGGGATCACAGTCTCAAACTAGCTGGTCATGATACGCGATTAGCAACCGATATTCTTGCCTTTCTAATAAAAAATCTTCCAGAAGATTTGTTGATAATTAAAAAACTTAGCGTAAATGATGAATATCAAGAATTAACTCGGGTTATTCATAAACTTCATGGTGCCGTTTGTTATTCCGGTACACCCAGATTAAAAATTTTATTAAAGCGTCTTGAAACCGATCTCAAAAATCATATAATGGATGATCTGCCATCTCTTCTTAATCAACTTGAAACTGAGGTAAGTCTGTTACTTGAGCAATATTCCCGCCTTCACATCTGATGCTCAGGTAAAGAAATATGATATTGGTTAGCACGAACCAAATTCATGCTAACCATAAATAAAATCTATTAGCGGCTAATCCGCATAGGAGTTGTTATTCATGAGCCAGACACGCACGAATAAAACGTTATTGCAGAAATATAACGACGTCATGCCAACCGGCGCAGGCGCATTATTTCTCATCCAGATTTTCTCGACATTAAGCTTCAGCGTGCTTTATTCCACACTCATTTTGTACGCCACCAAAGGCTTAAAAATGAATGATACGCTTGCGACCAGCATTACCGGGTCTTTTGTGGCACTCAACTATTTCTTACATTTGCTCGGTGGTTATGTTGGTGGTCGCTATCTTAGCTATCGCAGTCTATTTGGCCTTGGCATGGTGTCACAAATTTTAGGTTGCGTGCTCATTTCTGTTCCTGATCAAACTTACTTGCTGTGGGGACTTGCTGCATTCTTGGGCGGCAGCGGGCTAAATGTCACATGCATTAACTGCATGGTTACTCAATTATTTGAACCAGATGATAAGCGCCGCGAAGCCGCCTTCCTTTGGAACTATAGCGGTATGAATATCGGCTTTTTTATCGGGTTTTCAATTGGCGGCTATTTTCATTTACACCAAGCTTATCGTGAACTTTTCCTTTTAAGCGCTCTTGGCAACATGATTGCCCTTGCTCTCACGTTTTATAATTGGAAAACCCTCAAAGATCGTGACACAGTCTTCATTGAAGCCTCTAATGAGAGCAAAAAGAAAGCACGCCTCATTGGTTTTACGAGTGTGATAGCGCTGGTACTCTCACTGCGAGTGCTGCTCGAACACACTAGCTTTTGTAATCAGCTCATCATGCTAATCGGTGCAGCCATGCTCGGACTCTTGATGGTGCTCACTATCAAGCAACCGGGACACAATGAACGCAGGAAGATGTGGGGTTATATTATTCTCGCGCTTGCATCTGTTATTTTCTGGACGCTCTATCAACTCGCTCCGATGGGGCTTAACTTGTTCATTGATCGAAACGTAGATCGCCACTTCCTTGGCTTTTTAATTGCGCCGCAATGGGTTCAAAACATTAACACCATTGTCATCATTCTTGGCGGGCCGTTATTAAGCGTGGTGTTCACCAATCTTCGCGAACGCGGCATCAACATCAATATCCCATTCCAATTTTCGCTAGCATTGCTACTCATCGGTATTGCTTTTGCCATATTACCAGTTGGTATCAGCTTTGCGAATGCACAAGGCTACACTAACTTCAATTGGATATTAGTCAGCTACATCTTACAAAGTGTCGGTGAACTATTCATTTCACCAATTGGCTACGCCATGGTCGGACAGCTTGCACCAAAACGTTTGCGCGGCTTAATGATGGGCATGTGGATGATGATCACTGGTATCGCTGCTATTTTATCGGACTTTTTCTCGAAAATGGCGCTTGGTACTGAATCAGTTGATCCTCTCATCACCAACGCGAGCTATAGCCATACCTTTGGTATGTTAGGCTGGAGCGCGATTGCTGCAGGCGCGCTCTTGTTTGTCTTTATCCCGCTTATTGCTAAACTCACACAAGAAAAGAAAATCATGAATATGCGTGATGAAGAAACACCTGAGGCACCCGTCAAACAAGAAGTTGTAACTGAATTGCAAAATTTGTAATTATATTTTTACGAGAAAGTATCGACTTTTTAAATTTTTTTAATAACTGATTTTTCATTCGATGCTTTTTCGTTTGGCCATTTTTACGGAATGGTAAGCGTTCACGAGTTATCTTTAATGTACGCAAAACGTTTAAGCGCGAATTCTG
>CAZKUQ010000094.1:5095-7370 GCA_964555965.1 uncultured Coxiellaceae bacterium | reverse complement strand
CAATTAAGCAAGACTGTTGTCATGCCAGCCGCGCGTTTTTTGCGCGAGGTGGCATGACAGGCTTCTTAACCGAGATTCGCGTTGTAAGGATAGTTACCATAACTGTGTCATCCCCGTGAAAGCGGGGATCCATCGAAATAGATTCCCGTATTCGCGGGAATGACACGACGCCTAGCGATATTAAAAATCATGACTCACACAAACGACACCATCACAGCACAAGCGACTCCTCCTGGCAGAGGTGGAATAGCCATTGTTCGTGTATCAGGCGCGAAAGTGATAGACATCATGCAAGCCATGTTGGGACGAATCTTAATTCCACGTGAAGCAACGTATCTGCCTTTTTTGGATGCGAATGCTGAAACAATAGACGAAGGCATCGCATTATATTTTTCCAATCCTCATTCATTTACTGGTGAAGATGTATTAGAACTACAAGGCCATGGTGGTCCAGTGGTTGTTGATTTAATTTTGCAACGATTATTATCTTTAGGTGCACGATTAGCTCGTCCGGGTGAATTTTCTGAACGAGCATTTTTAAATGATAAACTTGATCTTACGCAAGCAGAAGCTATCGCTGATTTGATTGATGCTTCTTCTCGTCAAGCAGCGCGATTAGCCATGCGTTCTTTACAAGGTGATTTTTCTAAAGCAATTCATTTACTCACTGAAAAAATAATTCAATTGCGCATGTTTGTTGAAGCGGCTATTGATTTCACTGATGAAGAAATTGATTTTTTGAGTGATGATAAAATTAGTAATAGTATTCAAGATATTATTCATCAGCTTTCTGCTATTCAAGCCAATGCAAAACAAGGTAGTTTTTTACGTGAAGGTATCACAGCGGTGATTGCAGGAGAACCTAATGTTGGTAAATCTAGTTTATTAAATTGTTTAAGCGGTAAAGAAGTGGCGATTGTCACTGATATTCCCGGTACAACACGTGATGTGTTACGTGATTATGTGTTAATTGATGGTATGCCCATGCATATTATCGATACGGCTGGATTGCGTGAAAGCGAAGATATCGTTGAACAAGAAGGTATTCGCCGCGCACATCAAGAAATTGAAAAAGCCGACATCGTGTTGCATGTGATATCAGCTGATCAACCCAAGCAGATGAATTACACATTTCCGAACCAAAAAATAATAACAGTGCGAAATAAAATTGATTTATACAATGAAACGCCTGCAATAACAGAAGCAAATGATCAACTTATTATTTCTATTTCTGCAAAAAATGAATTAGGCATTGATTTATTAAAACAGCAAATTAAAACAATGGTTGGTTATGAAAACCAATTAGAAGGCACTTATCTTGCACGTCGACGCCATCTTGATGCATTAGCGCGCGCAAAAGCATTTATGCAAGCAGCTTTTATGCAATTAACCGAATCGAGATCTGCTGAATTAGTGGCAGAAGATTTACGTTTAGCGCAACTTGCGATGAATGATATTACCGGTGAATTTACATCTGATGATTTGTTGGGCGAGATTTTTTCCCATTTTTGTATCGGAAAGTGACGTTATTTTCCATTTGACCATCCGAATATTCTGACGCAAACTGGTTGTATGACTAAATATTTCAATCGGCAAGAAGCAGGAAAAATTTTAGCAGGCAGCTTGCGAGCTTATGCGAATCGCAAGGATGTGATTGTACTTGCTTTACCTCGCGGTGGTGTCCCTGTGGCATATGAAGTTGCAAAAGCACTTCATGCCCCATTAGATGTTTTTATCGTGCGCAAATTAGGCGTGCCTGGTCACAGTGAATTAGCGATGGGTGCGTTAGCAGTAAATAATGTTACGGTTTTTAATGACGAAATTGTGCATTCATATCAAATTACGCAAGAAGAAATCGACGCGGTGATTGCAAAAGAAACACAAGAATTAAAACGTCGCGAAAAAATTTATCGTGGTGATCAACCATTTCCATCGATTGCAAACAAAGTAGTTATCTTAATTGATGATGGTATTGCAACAGGCGCGACAATTCGTGTGGCGGTGAAAGCGCTGAGACAATTTAATCCAGAAGAAATTGTTGTTGCGGTTCCAGTTGCTGATAAATTAATTTCACAATCCATGCAATTGTTAGCAGATGAATTTATTTGCCCTTTGCAGCCAAATGGTTTGTATGCTGTTGGTGCGTGGTATGACGATTTTTCACAAACAGAAGATGAAGAAGTAACGCGTTTGCTTGCAGCAGCGAAATAACTCGTCATTCTCACGTAAGTGGGAACCTCTTGATGAAGATCTCCACTTGCGTGGAGATGACGAA
>CAZKUQ010000094.1:0-4995 GCA_964555965.1 uncultured Coxiellaceae bacterium | reverse complement strand
TAATAAGTTAATGACGAATAATAAGTTAATGACGAATAATAAGTTAATGACGAATAATAAGTTAATGACGAATGGCGAATAAAAGGATTTTTAATCATGGATTTCACGCTGGATACAGAACATCCTATTTCGATACCTTGTGATGATGTAACACTGGAAGGATTATTACACATACCACAACACACACGTGGCATGGTGATTTTTGCGCACGGCAGCGGCAGCAGCCGTTTTAGCAAACGGAATCAATATGTCGCACACACGTTGCAGAAAAAACAATTTGCAACGGTATTATTTGATTTGCTAACAGCAGAAGAAGATGAAATCGATTCACAAACATCTCAATATCGATTTGATATTGATTTTTTGGCAAATCGATTGATTGCCGCAACGCGTTGGATAGAAAAAAATCCTGTTTTAAATAAATTATCGGTTGGCTATTTTGGCGCGAGCACAGGCGCCGGTGCGGCATTAGTGGCAGCAGCAAAATTAGCAATGTTAATAAAAGCGGTAGTATCTCGCGGCGGGCGGCCTGATTTAGCCAATGAGTCATTAAATTATGTGGAAGCACCAACATTATTAATTATTGGCAGTCTAGATACGCAAGTTATCCAGTTAAATCAGCAAGCTTATCAACAATTACACTGTGTTAAAGAAACAGCTATTGTTAATGGCGCAACACATTTATTTGAAGAACCCGGCAAGCTGGAAGAAGTGGCTAAATTAGCGGGTAATTGGTTTGAAAAATATTTATAAAAACCCTTTAAATGGCATCTCGTCGTGCCGTTGCAGCCAATTATCATCAGCATAATCATGCTGTTTAGACATAATATGCAGTGCATAAGCGTGGCGCGAACATGAAGAAATATTTTCTTTGCTCATATGCGGCAACAAACCATGTAGCACAATTAAACTGCCGCGCGGTACTTCAAGTGGAATCATATTTTCGATTAACCAAGAAGAATTGTCATAGACTTCTGTGTGAATATGATCGTTTTTATCACGACGCATACGCGATTTGAGTGGCAAACGATGCGCACCAGGAATTGCCCATAAGCAGCCATTATCAAGCGTGGCATCTTCGAGTGCAAACCACAATCCAGTGACCACGCCATGGTGACCATATAAATAAGTACTATCTTGATGACACGTGACTTCACCACCAAAATGCGGTTGCTTGCAAATATACATCGATTGCAATAGCTGTAGTTGATGAATGCCAAGTTCTTCCACTAATTTTGCTATCTTATGTTGGCGGCTAAAACAATCGAATACTGGATCAACATCATGTAATGCATGGCCAATTTTATTAATGCAAAATTTTTTGTCGGTTATTAATTCTCCGGTTTCATTAATGGCACCTTCTTCAAAAAAGAAATGAATCTTGTCGCCTGAGTTCAGAAAATATAAATGATTCGCATGACGCTGATCTTTTGTGGAAAAAATCGTTTTCATTTCTTTTGGATCAAAATTTTCAATTAATTGATCAGCACGATTGATTAACATGTCACAAATAGCTGGCGAGATAAAATTTTTTAATATTAAAAATCCATCGCGTTCAAAATATTTTCGTTGCACAGGTGTAATGACTAATTCTGTATGGGCTTTGTTTTCTGCTATTTTAACCATTTCTTCTTGCATGATTATGGCTACTCCGTGACTAAATTTGTTGAATAGCGACAGCCAATTCCGCGCCCATTTTGACATTATTTTTTATTAATTGGATGTTAGCTGCGAGGCTTTTTCCTCGAGTAATTTGCGATATTTCAGCTAATAAAAATGGTGTCATTTCTTTTCCTGATACACGATTTTTTTCTGCTTTTTGTAGTGCTTTTGCAATTGCCGGCTCAATTTTTTCTGCCGGAATTTCATCTTCAGATGGAATGGGATTAGTAATTAACACACCCGATGGCAAGCCCAATTGCCAATGAATTTTTAAAATTTTTGCGAGTGTTTTAACATCATCAACACGTGCTGGCAGTGAATAAGCAGTGGTCGCAGAATAAAAAGCTGGCAGGCAATCGGTACGATAACCAATCACAGGAATGCTATATGTTTCAAGAAATTCTAGTGTCTTGGGTAAATCTAAAATTGCTTTTGCACCCGCACAAACAACAGCAACCGGTGTGCGCGCAAGCTCGGTTAAATCGGCGGAAACATCATAATCATCACCACGATGTACACCCCCGATACCACCCGTTGCGAACACGCGAATCCCTGCAAAATCAGCACAAAATAAGGTGGATGCGACCGTTGTGCCCGCACTTAATTTTTTGCTTAATACATAAGGAATATCGCGCTTACTAGCCTTAACAACTTGTTTGTTGTTAACAAGTTCATCGAGTTCATCAATCGATAATCCAATTTTGATTTTGCCATTTAAAATTGCAATCGTTGCAGGAATCGCATGATGATCACGTACCATTTGTTCAACCAATTTTGCTGTTTCTAAGTTTTGCGGATAAGGCATTCCATGTGTGATGATGGTTGATTCTAACGCGACAATTGGTTTTCTTTCAGCAACCGCATTTTTGACTTCTGCTGAATAATCAAAGTAAGACAGCATGTGAATTCTCTCTAACAATTTGATGATTATGAATAAACGCTTGCAAACGCGAGACGGTAATATCTTCTGCAACGGTTAAGTGTGATTGAATGGTATAAGCAGCCGCGGCCGCGCCTAATTGGCATGCTTCAAGAATATTATTATCTTCTTGCAAACCAAACAAAATGCCGGCAATAAATGCATCGCCTGCGCCGCTCACATCAATGACTTCATCAAATTGCATGGTTTGAATGTATTCCTCAACTTTTTCATTTACCACCACGTAACCCGATTTTCCCAGACTAATCACGACATTTTGTACACCGCGTTTTTGTAATTTTCTGCCTGCAATGATGCAATCAGTAATAGAGTGAATAGACATATTGGTCAGCGCGCTTGCTTCATGTAAATCTGGTTTAATGAGAAAAACATGATCTAATTGTTCCGGTATTTTTTGTGCTTTGACAGCAGAAACAGGATCAATGCAGATAGTTAAATGACGTTCGGCGGCTTTCTGAATGGCGAGTGTAAGCAGTTCAGCTGGCAAATTCGTATCGAGAAAAATTAAACTATTGTTTTGCCAGTTTTCCCACGGTAGAGAGAAAGTGTCGATACAAATTTCTTGATAAATATCCATATCAGCTAACGCTACGCATAATTCCCCATTATTATTTAACACAGCATAATAATTCGATGTTTTTTTACCATCGAGTATTTGACAATGCAGAACATTAACACCTAGTTGCTGCATGTGATTAAGCATGTTTAAGCCATCGGTATCATTTCCCAGAACACATTGCAGCGAAATGTCGGTTGTCCAATGCGCTAAATTTTGTGCGACATTTCGTGCGACACCGCCAAAGGTACAGACAGAAGAAACTGGATTAGAAGACTTAAGTGTCAATGGAGTCGACGCTTTTAATTTACGATCGATATTTGCTCCACCGATACAATATATTTTTTTTGTCATAATAATATAATTAACTTAGCCAACGACTATATACTGCCGTTATTTCTATTTTACCGATGATATGCTTTGCAAGCGCATTCGTCACGGTTTTTCCGTCAGCACCTGCTGGCACGCTCAATTTTGTATCTAACGCATATAAAGTGAATGTATAAGTATGTGCCGAACCTTTTGGCGGACAAGGACCATTGTAACGAGCTTTATTCCAGCTATTTTTTCCCACTTGAACGCCTGCAGGAACTTTATCCATGCCTTCTGGAAATTCAATGACAGAAGTAGGAATGTTATATAACACCCAATGATAGAACGTGCCGCTCGGTGCAGTAGGATCAGAAACAATAAATGCTAATGATTGTGTTTTTGGCGGAGCACCTGTCCATGAAAATTGTGGTGACATATCTTTTCCATCACAAGTATACACAACAGGCATAGTGCCTTGATCAAGAAAACCAGTGGTTGATAATGCTAATGGATTAGCCGGTGCTGCTTCTTCTGCAAAACTGACACATGAAAAAACGCATAGTATCTCTACAACTAATAAAAGTAATAATCTCCGCATTGCATTTTCCTCCATGGTTTCCTGTAGTAATGAAAGAGGACGTTATTGCATAAATAAATTAATGAACATTTTACGTCATCCTGAGGTGCGTTTTTGCACCGAAGGATCTCTTGTATCAATGGTGAGATCTTTCGGCATAAAAAACATGCCTCAAGATGACGAGCAAACGATTTATGCAACAAAGCCATGAAAGAGTATAATGTACTAAATCAATTTTTGGTATGGATGCCATGACAAATCAATTAAACAAAACAGCCGTTATTATTGGTGGTGGTCCAGCAGGATGCCAGTGTGCTTTGTGGTTAAAGATGTTAGGTTCAGACCCCCTTATTCTTGAGAAATCCAATCAATTGGGCGGTTTGCAGAATGAAAGTCCGTATAAAAATAATTGGGTGGTCGGATTATTAAATACGACAGGACGAGAACTTGCGCATCATATTGATCATCACATCAAAAGTTTAGATATTCCGATTATATTTAATGCAAAAATCAAGGCGATTACAGCAGAATCATCTTATTTTATGGTGCAAGTGAGTGATCAATTAATCAAAACTAACTATCTAGTGATTGCGGCTGGCGTAAAACAATATCGCCAATCTAGTTCGAGCAATCAGTTTGATTACGATGCGTTAAATCGACAACTCTCACGCAAAGAATGGGAAGCAGTATTGCCAGAAGCATTGGTGCCATATAAAAAAGAATTATTAGGTGATGATGGTTTTATTTTAACAGACAATTTTTGTTGTACGCCTATCAAAAATATTTATGCGATTGGTGAAGGTGCAAATCGTATGCCGCCTTGTGTGGTGACCTCAATGGCTGATGGTGTGGTCGCCGCAAAGGCAATTCATTATTTATGTGCGGAATGACAATAGACTTCTTTCCAAACCTACGTCTTTTATTTTATTTCTTCGTTGCATTAGCTTC
>CAZKUQ010000093.1:0-7464 GCA_964555965.1 uncultured Coxiellaceae bacterium | reverse complement strand
ATCTAAAATAATGTCCGAAAATAACCAAAAAATAGATGCCAGCTTTCGCTGGCATGACAAGGTTTCTTAACCGAGATTCGCGTTAAAAGAATGGGTTTTTCTAACATTAATGTGGACGAAAATTTTGCGGCATGACGAGGGTAACATGTTACTCAGTGGCATCGTCTGATATGTTACAAAATAATGGGAATATAGCTCAACGGCTTCGAGCATCGCGATCGGATTTATCTATGGGCTAAGTTAGTGCCATTGAGATATATTGGTGAGGTGTTATCTGGGTCATATAACTTTATCTGTATTTTAATTTTTTCAAAAAATCATCACTGATAATTTCATGTGGATCTTCCCATGTTTTAACAACTGGCACATCGGCTAATTCATTTTTTTCAGTTGGATTAAATACGGGGGGCTCAGTTTGTTTTGGCACCCACTTTGTCACAACGGGTGTATTTAAGTTGGATGAAATTTTTTTTGTAGCTGAAGAACCAAAAAATCTTAATATCATGTTTTATCCTTAGATAAGTAATTAAAAGCAGTGACATTGATGACTGTTTCCTTCAGTATTAATGCCACTGCCAATTCTACTTGATAATAAATAATTACTTCAACATTCTTCGTAATACATACTGCAAAATGCCGCCATTGCGATAATACTCAATTTCATTTTGTGTATCGATACGACTTTGCGTTGTAATTTCTTTTTCACTGCCATTTTGTTTTTTGATGATAACTTTCACATCATCAGATGGTTTCATGTCATCATTTAAATTAATAATGCTAATGATTTCTGTGCCATCTAATTCTAATGATTTTCGTGTCATGCCATCTTTAAATTGCAACGGTAAAATGCCCATGCCAATTAAATTTGAACGATGAATACGTTCAAAGCTTTCGGCAATAACAGCTTGCACACCTTGCAATTTAGGTCCTTTTGCAGCCCAATCGCGTGATGAGCCTGTGCCATATTCTTTGCCAGCAATGATAACAAGCGCAATATTTTCATCTTTATATTTCATTGCCGCATCGTAAATCGACATGACGTCATTGCTAGGATAATGCTTAGTAAATCCACCTTCAACACCTGGCACCATTTCATTGCGAATGCGAATATTTGCAAAAGTGCCGCGCATCATGACTTCATGATTGCCGCGTCGTGCGCCATAAGAATTAAAATCTTTCACTGCAACACCTTTTGCTTGCAAATATTTTCCTGCAGGACTATCAGTTTTAATTGAACCCGCAGGAGAGATATGATCAGTCGTAATGCTATCGCCAAGCAAAGCAAGAATACGTGCATTTTCGATATTTTGAATGTGGTTTAGTTGCATTTTCATGTCAGTGAAAAATGGCGGCAATTGAATGTAAGTGGAATCATTTTGCCAGGTGTATGTTTCACCTAAAGGCACATTCATGGATTTCCATTCTTTGTTACCAGCAAACACATCGGAATATTGTTCACTAAACATTTTGCTGCTAACTTTTGCAACTTCTTCTGCTACTTCTGCATTGCTTGGCCACAAATCTTTGAGATAAACAGAATTGCCATTTTTATCTTGACCAACTGGTTCAATTGTTAAATCAATATTGGTTGTTCCTGTTAATGCAAAAATAACAACGAGTGGCGGTGATGCTAACCAATTTGCTTTAACATGCGGATGAATACGACCTTCAAAATTTCGATTTCCTGAAAGAACAGCTGAAGCAATTAAATCAAATTCAGAAATCGTTTTTGCAATGGCATCAGGTAGTGGACCAGAATTTCCAATACAAGTTGTGCAGCCATAACCAACTAAATTAAATCCAAGTTGATCTAGATATGTTTGTAAACCAGAGGCGAGTAAGTATTGTGTGACAACTTGTGAACCCGGAGCGAGTGATGATTTTACCCATGGTTTACGTTGCAAGCCTTTTTCAAGCGCTTTTTTCGCAACTAATCCGGCTGCCATTAATACGCTAGGATTAGATGTGTTCGTGCAACTTGTAATCGCAGCAATCACGACATCACCATGATGTAAATCAAATCCATCATCTGTGTTGAATGCCATGGATTGTTGTTCTGTTTTGTTTGAGTCAACCAACAATTTGTTGAAAACATTTTTTAAATTCGCTAATTGCACGCGATCTTGCGGACGTTTAGGGCCTGCTAAACTGGGTTCAACTTGTGATAAGTCTAAATGAATGGTGTCAGTAAATTCTGGTTCAGCTGAATTTTTTTCATACCACATATCTTGTGCTTTTGCATAAGCTTCAACAAGTGCAATCGTGTTTGCATCGCGGCCAGTTAAACGTAAGTAATCAATGGTTAATTGATCAATAGGGAAAAAGCCGCATGTTGCGCCATATTCAGGCGCCATGTTAGCGATAGTTGCACGATCTGCCACTGGTAAATCTGCTAAACCTGGGCCGAAATATTCAACAAATTTTCCAACGACACCTTTTTTACGTAATAATTCAGTGAGTGTTAATACTAAGTCTGTTGCAGTGACACCTTCACATAATTTTCCTGTTAATCGCACGCCGATTACTTCTGGAATGAGCATTGAAATGGGCTGACCAAGCATCGCTGCTTCTGCTTCGATACCGCCAACACCCCAGCCTAATACTCCTAAACCATTAATCATTGTAGTGTGGCTGTCTGTTCCAACCAGTGTGTCTGGATAAGCAGTTTGCTTTCCATTTTTTTGTTCATGCCAAACTGTTTTTGCTAAATATTCTAAATTGACTTGATGACAAATGCCGGTATCGGGTGGCACAACACGGAAATTATCAAACGAGGTTTGTCCCCAGCGTAAAAAAACATAACGCTCATTATTACGTTCCATTTCTAAATGCGCGTTGACATGAATGGCATTTGTATTGGCAAAGTCATCCACTTGAATCGAGTGATCGATAACAAGATCAACAGGTGAAAGCGGATTAATTAGTTTTGGATTACCGCCCATTTTTTTTATCGCATCACGCATGGCAGCAAGATCAACCACGGCAGGCACACCAGTAAAATCTTGCATGAGAACACGAGCTGGACGATATGCAATTTCACGATCAGATTTTTTAGTGACTAACCACTGATGTATTGCTTCAATGTCTTCACGTGTCACCGTTGAATTATCTTCGTGACGTAATAAATTTTCTAACAGAATTTTTAACGAATGAGGTAATTTTGCAATACCTGTTAACCCTGTTTTTTCTAATGCGGGCAAGCTAAAATAATCGAAATGAGTACCGTTTACATTTAGCTGATTGAGCGTTTTATAAGAATTTAATGAAGTCACGAGCTGTCTCCAAAAAGCGTTACATAAAATAAATAATAGCGTATTATATACACGAATTTGGTGGCTGTTACATCCCCCAAAAAAGCAGTACTTGAAGAGGACTCAATTATGTTACCTGCAAGTGATGTGGTAATGCTCTCTCGTGTTCAATTTGGTATGACCGCTCTCTATCATTTCTTATTTGTTCCTTTGACACTCGGTTTATCAAACATACTTGGTATTATGGAAACGGTTTATTTCATTACCAATCGTCCTATATGGCGAACGATGACCCAATATTGGGGAATTTTATTCGGTATTAATTTAGCCATGGGGGTTGCGACTGGTATCACAATGGAATTTCAGTTCGGCACTAATTGGGCATATTATTCTCATTATGTGGGAGATGTGTTTGGTGCGCCATTAGCAATAGAAGGCTTAATGGCTTTTTTCCTTGAGGCGACTTTTGCCGGCATATTTTTCTTTGGCTGGGACAGGATTTCTAAAGGCGCTCACTTAATCGTGACATGGATGTTAGCTGTTGGTGCTAGTTTTTCTGCACTTTGGATTTTAATTGCGAATGGTTGGATGCAGCATCCGGTTGGCGCACGTTTTAATTTTCATACCATGCGTATGGAATTATATGATTTTTACAGTGTGATTTTTAATGAAGTCGCACAAGCTAAATTTGTTCATACCATTAGTGCAGGATATGTTACTGGATCAATGTTTGTTTTATCACTCAGTGCTTATTTTCTTTTGCGTGGTTACAACGTTGCGTTTGCTAAGCGCTCAGTGATGGTTGCTGCTGCATTTGGTTTAGCATCTGCGCTTTGTGTTGTCGTGCTGGGTGACGAGAGTGGATATCTGACTAATCATAATCAACGCATGAAAGTTGCTGCGATGGAAGGATTATGGGAGACCGATCCTGCACCAGCACCGTTGACTCTTATTGGTTTTCCTGATCAAGAAACAAGGACGACAAAATTTGCTATAAAAATACCATACTTACTTGGTTTAATTGCTACGCGTTCTATTCATCAACCTGTTTACGGGATTTATGATTTAGTTGATGAATCAAGAGACCGCATTCATAGCGGCATGCTTGCTTATAATGCCTTATCAGCTTTACAAATTGATCCCAATGATAAACGAGCAGAAGATATTTTGGATGCCAATCAAGAAAATATTGGTTATGGCTTATTATTGAAAAAATATACGGATGACGTGATACGAGCGACACCAGAACAAATTGAAAAAGCGGCATGGGATACTGTACCAGATGTGTTCGAATTATTTTGGACATTTCGTATCATGGTTGCTTGTGGTTTTTATTTTATTGCTTTATTTGGGACCGCATTTTATCTCGCGCAACGTCGGCGCATTTTGCAAAATCGCTGGTTTTTATGGTTGGCATTATTTAGTTTGCCGCTGCCATGGATTGCGGCAGAAACAGGATGGTTTGTTGCGGAGTATGGTCGGCAGCCATGGGTAGTCGAAGGATTTTTGCCGACTTTTATGGGAGCATCGTCTGTATCTGCGGCAAATGTCTGGATTTCATTAATCGGTTTTATTTTCTTTTATTCAATTCTTGCTGTGGTCGAGTTGTATTTGATGATCAAATATATTCGCTTGGGGCCAGATAAATTATTTCGTCCCAGCGACTTCGGTGTGCATCCCAATTTAACGATGCCAACAAGTCCAACTGAAGTAACAGGCAACTAAGGAGACGCCCATGTTCGATATAGAAATATTGCGAATCATTTGGTGGGTTTTGTTGGGCGTATTATTTATGGGATTTGCAGTTACTGACGGCTTTGATTTAGGTGTTGCAACACTTTTGCCGCTAGTAGCAAAAGATGAAACTGAAAGACGCATTGTATTAAATACAATAGGTCCAGTGTGGGAGGGAAACCAAGTTTGGATTATCTTGGGAGCAGGTGCCATTTTTGCTGCTTGGCCATTTGTATATGCCGTTGCTTTTTCGGCCGCATATTTACCTGTTTTATTATTACTTTTAACCATGGGTATTTCTCGTCCAGTTAGTTTTAAATATCGAAGTAAATTATCGAATATGTACTGGCGTCGATTTTGGGATTGGTCAGTGTTTATTGGCGGTTTTTTTCCTGCAATTATTTTTGGCGTGTTGGTAGGAAATGTATTGCAAGGGTTACCATTTTATTTAGATGAAGATTTAAGAATGTTTTATTCAGGTTCGTTTATTTCTTTATTTAATCCATTTGCTTTATGGTGTGGCATCACGAGCTTAGCAATGCTAACCATGCATGGCGGTCTTTATTTGGCATTAAAAACAGAAAATCCGATTCGTGATCGTGCAATATATTGGTCACGTATGGCGGCAGTTATTCTTATTATTTTTTTTGCACTCGGCGGTTTCTGGACAGCATTTTATTTAAATGGTTATCAAGCAATGAATGGTATTGATCCATTTGGTTATTCAAATCCATTGCATAAAGAAGTCATTGCTCGAGTGGGAGCCTGGCTTGGTAATTATTCTCGTTATCCAATTGCAATCGCTGTTCCTGCGCTTGGTTTTATTGGGGCAGTATTAGCATTAATGACAGCGAGAATTGGGGATAGTGTTTTTGCTTTTATTTGTAGTGCGCTTAGTATTATTGGAGTGATTGGAACGGTTGGAGTAAGTATGTTCCCATTTATTTTGCCTTCCTCTGTTAATTTATCATCGAGTTTATTAGTTTGGGATTCTTCATCTAGTCAATTAACGTTATTAGTGATGTTGGTTTCAGTTATTATTTTTCTTCCCATTATTTTGCTTTATACAGCTTGGGTGTATCGCGCATTAAGCGGCAAGGTGAAGAAAGAAATGATTGAGCAGGATAAACAACATACAGCTTATTAATGGAGGTTAGTATGTGGTATTTTGCATGGATTTTAGGCGTTGCATTTGCATGTAGTTTTACTGTTTTTAATGCGCTTTGGTTGGAACTGGATAATGATAGTGGCGAAGACAAGTTTTAAAGTCGGGGCTGAATGTTTTATGCATGTCATCATACAAAAGCTGTCATCCCCGCCATTGCGGGGATCTATTGAAATAGATTCCCGTTTTCGCGGGAATGACATGACTTTCATAAAATAAATGCTCACCAGAAGCATTAACCACAAAATAAAAAATTCATTATGTTTATATAAAAATAACGAGGAGTGCTTCTATGATCACGCCAGTAAAAGACTATTTACTGCAATTACAAAATCAAATTTGTCAATTGATTGAATTAGAAGATGGCAAAGAAAAATTCTTAGAAGATAAATGGGATCACAAAAATGGCGGTGGCGGTTTAACACGCGTTATTGTCAATGGAAATATCATTGAAAAAGGCGGTGTGAATTTTTCTCATGTTTATGGTGATCAACTTCCGCAAGCAGCGACCGCCAAGAGACCTGAATTAGCAAATGGAAAATTTCAAGCGTTGGGCGTATCAGTCGTTATACATCCTCGTAACCCATACGTGCCAACATCACATTTTAATGTTCGATGTATTATGGTAGAAAAAGCAGGACAAGAACCTTTTTGGTGGTTTGGCGGTGGTTTTGATTTGACACCTTATTACGGATTTAAAGAAGATTGCGTGCATTGGCATCAAATGGCAAAAAACGCATGCGATCCTTTTGGCGAAAACGTTTATCCAAAATTTAAAAAATGGGCAGATGAATATTTTTATCTAAAACATCGTGAAGAGCCGCGTGGCATCGGTGGTATTTTTTATGATGATTTAAATGAGTGGGGTTTTGATCAGTGTTTTGCTTTTATGAGAAAGGTTGGTGAACATTATATTAAAGCCTATCAGCCTATTGTTGCGCGGCGTAAATCACATGAATATGGCGAATGCGAGCGTAACTTTCAATTATTTCGTCGTGGGCGTTATGTAGAATTTAATTTATTATACGATCGCGGCACATTATTTGGATTGCAATCAGGCGGACGCACGGAATCAATTTTAATGTCGTTGCCGCCATTGGTTGCTTGGCATTATGGGTTGCAGCCAGATAAAAATTCTCCTGAAGCAAAGTTGTATTCTGAATTTTTGCCGCCGAAAAATTGGATTTAAATAACTTTACTTTTATGTGTGAGTTAATAAATAATTAGAAACTCGAATTCTGGTTAAGCAATTAAGCAAGCTGTTGTCATGCCAGCCGCGCGTTTTTTGCGCGAGGTGGCATCCAGAGATCTAAA
>CAZKUQ010000092.1:0-7562 GCA_964555965.1 uncultured Coxiellaceae bacterium | reverse complement strand
AAAGATTTTAATAAGTCATAAGCAGTTTGTCGAAGTGTTTCGATATTAGGAGATTGTTGTTGAGTTAATTTTACTAGATCATCGTGCTTTGTTTTAATGATAGTAGCAAGGTCTACTAACGACTTATGTTGGCTTGGCTCTAATACCATTTGTTGTGGCGGCACCGCTTTTTTTTGTGCTGTTTGTTGCGTTGTTTTTGTTACTGCTTCGTCCTGTTTTTTTGGAGTAAAAATAGTAACTAATCTGTTTAATTGATCTCTAAGTTCCTTATATTTTGGTTTGTCTCCAATTTTCATGATCAAATCCTGAAGATTAGCTTTATTAACATTATTATCATCACGTAATATCGTATTTATTTCAGCAACAATTTTTTTGACTCTGGAACTAAGGGTTGGCTTTTTACATAACTCGTTAAATTTTATCATTTCATTTTTAATATCAAATCCACTCATAAAATTATTCATTTGTTCAGCAGCTGGCTTGATGGTTTCTTTTAATAGCTTTTCTGCATCAACTTGCGGCTGCTCTTCAGGAATATGCTTAATTAAATCTCTTAATAATAATTCGTAACGGGGAATGCGTTGCACAGGCATAATCGTAAACGCATCTATTTTTAAATTTTTGTCAATAACCAATATTTCTAATATCTTTTTTAAAGGGTCATTTTTATCTGAACCACTTAAAATTTGTAAAAGATTAGCATGGTTAATCGCACAGCTACTAAATAATCCAAAATTCATTTGCTGAAAATATTTTTTTAATTCGTCTATCACTTTAATGTAGCTGTTAGATTGCATGGCTTCATTTAGTTGATTTTTTGTTTTAAATAAAATTGAACTCATTTTGCTAATTTCTTCAAAAGGAATTGAAGATAATAATTGCTTCAATCTAGATTTTTGGTTGCCGTCAATTGAATGATTGTCAGGTTGAACCAATTTGTTTAATTGACGGGCTAATATTGCCATATTATCTAGAAACGTAGTTTCAGTTTGAATGAATTCATTGATGACTTTGTCGAATAGTATTTTGTTTTTTTCTTCAGTGCTCAACTCTCTCCGCGCCAATTTTTGTTGTTCTTGTTGTTTAGCAATACGTTCTGCATAATCTAAAACAGATTTATCGGTTCGCATGCTTGATTCAACTAAATCAATGATGGCATCATCGTCATTTAATTTGCTAAGATCAGGTATGTGACGCTTTACCTCATCAGATGTTTCATTGGAGATGCTGTTAATTTCCATTTGCAACATATTGCGTAGTGTAGAGGCAATAGAAGCTTTGCTTGCCTTAAAATCTTTATTCAAATGTTTGATTGTTGATAAAATACTGGCAATGTTAATAGGAGAATTTAACTTTTTAATTAATGCTGAGTATAAATCAGGTTTGTTGGCTAATTTACTTTTTTTAATGGCACTAGCCATTATTGATAATGCTTCCATATGCGTGTTATCGAGATTGTCAAATGATTTTGCACCGTTTTTTTCAATATAGGTTAATAATTTTTTTTCGGGATAGTTTTTTAATTTATCTGGCGAGTCTAATTTTTCTTCTTTATAAGCTAATATCTTTTTAGCTTGCTCCAAGTTGATTGCTAAAACTTCATTTGGTTGTTGTAGTGCCACAATAGCAAGAATAACTTTTAAATTTTCTGTTTTGAGAATACGTTTAATATCCTGAAAATTAGTTTGAAATATTTCTTTATTAATATTTGGATCATTTACATTTTTAATGAGAGCGGTTAAATTGGCGATAAACATTTTCAATTTTTCTTGCGGCGGTATTGCCTGTCTATTTTCTAACAAACCAGAAAATTCAGTAATAGCTCTGAACTCTTTATCACGGTTGCTGATTTTTTCCCATTCTTTTGGGATACCAGATGTCTTGAGTAAGTTCTCAAGCCTAGCAAGCTCTACTCTATCATCATTGCTTATTTCATTAGATGGGGTTCTATTACGAAAGCTATTAAAAGCATCTTTCAACTTAAGTAGATAGCCAAATGCTATCCCCATGTTAATTTTGTTTTTATCAGTAAAAAACGTTAACTCATTATATTTTTTAAACATCTCAATTATTGGCTTAATTTCTGATGAGGTAATAAGTGATGGCTGTTCAATTGGTGTTGATGGTGGCTGTTCGATCGGCGTTTCCATTTCAGGTATTACAGTAGAGTTAGGTTTTTGTTTATCAAAACTGTTTATCTTATCAGAAAGTGATTTAATATCAGATTCCGTCATTTTATTTGCTTTAGCTAGTTTCATGCATAATTGATAAATATCTTTTTCTGTTGCATCAAGATTTTTGAGAGGAGGGATATTAACAAAAAGTTGCTTAATGAGAAGAAGCAATTTATCTGGTTGCGAAACGTTTTTTAATTCTGCATTAAGTGATAGTATAAAAAATTTGGTAAAAGCGTCATTTAATATTTTTTTATCATTATCAATTTCAGCTTTGCTGGGCTTAGCATTTGGCTGAGCAAGTAAATAATCTCTGAAACTTTTAAAAATAATGTTTTGATTGAGGTTTGTATCTTTCTCGATATCCGGAATGTATTTTTCTTTTAGCCTGTTTATGGCGCCATGGTCTCTAACTTCTGTTGCAGCTACCAATGGTGCTATTTGAAAGTAGTCTTTTAAAGATAATTTGCCGCTTGCAGCTACAATTGTTTCTATGATCGACATGCGAAAAGCAAATAGATCAGAAGCAACAGACACAATTCTTGGATCACGTGAACGCTCTTCATGCATCCAGTAGAGTGGCCCTGTGTCTGATTTTTCTTCATAAGTCCCGTCTGCTTCTAAATGTTTACTTAAACCAAAATCACTGAGTTTGGCACGATAACCTAATACAGTTTTATTATCGGCATCTTTTATTGCATCACCAACTAAAACATTTCTAAGCGCAATATCATTGTGAATAATGCCTATATTACCTTTGCTATTTTGTATTTGATGCATAGCGCTCATGCCGGCATAAATATCTCGAATAATCCCAGCTGAAAGTAACGCAAAATTTGGTTTATTAGCAGGATTGATAACTTCTTTTTGCAAATATTCTAGTGCTTCACCTTTTTCTTCAAAGCGAGCGAATATAACTTGTTTGCCCCCTACAATGGCATCCACTTGATAATTGTAAGGACATTTTTTTGGATCCAAACGATATGGACCGGATAAAACATTTGCTGTTATTTGTTCGTTTCTAAAATCCTCTTTTGCTTTGTTATCCATTTTATCGGGAGAAATTATCTTCATTGCAACTTTATATTTTTTATCAGTATCGTATTTACATATTTGTTTGATATTAGGATTTTCAGGTTCTTTGTCAAAAGCAACTAAATTAACTGTTCCAAATGCTCCAGATCCAAGTTTTTTAGATATGGGCACTTCTTCTTCATTTAAAATTAATCTATCTTGAAATTGATCGAGCACATTTGAGATTTCAGGAGAAACAAAGGTAACTTGTTTAATTTCATTCAGCACGTCGCGCAGATCATTTTGATCTAATATTTCACAATCCTTATATTCCAACAACATTTGCTTTATAAATTCTGGTGGATTGTTCACTCGAATGTAGTCATCAACAAATTGATTAATTTCATTTCCCTTTATTTCGGTTGGAATTCGATATTTGATAAGCGCATCTAGAAGAGAATTAATATTATTATTTGCTCTATTATTTTCAAGCCCATACAAAAATCTAATTTCAGCGCCATGATTTAATAATTCAGTTACTAAGCCGGTTTCTAAATTTGGATCGACAGTTACGGCTAAATTCAAAATCGTTGTTGTAACTGTTTTATTTTCATAAGTAAAATTAATTTCGTCGTTTAAATCAGTATCTTTTGTAATTTCAGGATGAATATATTCGACGAAATCAAATTTATTAATGATATCAAGCAACTCTTGTGATGGCAGTGCTTTTTTTCGTTTTCTGAGTTTATCTTTGACTGGCATAAGTACGGATATCCGTTTTTATATAAAAATATAACTGCTGAATATTTCGAGAGTGTATATACAACTGTGTCATTCCCGCGAAAGCAGGAATCTATTGCGATGGATCCCAGCGCCTTCGCGGGGATGACAATACTCGTGACACAGTTAGATAAACGCTCTCAATATTTCTTAAAAATATCAGTAAGCTAAATTAAGTATAGAAGATAAAAATAAGAAGGTTGTCCTATAAAATTTATTTATTATTCATTAAATTAGTGAATGATGGATTAAAAATAGAGAAAACTTAAGAAGGTTTTCGCGTGTGAGGAATAACATTGTCGGTGGGAACTTTGGCTTTTTCAAATGCTTCTTTCAATTTATTATTTTCAACTTCTTGACGCACAGCCACAATGTATTTCCATCGTTCTTCAGGATCATTTATTTTTTGCAATTCTACTTTAGCGTCTTTAAATGGGAGCTTAGCGATTCTTTCGACTTCTTTTTCAAAATCACTTTTGATAATTTCAATCGGTTTTTGTTCTGCTGATTTAACAGAGTTAGTATATTTAGGTAGTTTAGTTGGTGCATGAATTTGATTAAGCACTTCAAGATTTCGTTGCTTTACTTCTTCCTGAATTATTTTAGAGAAGGCTAATTTTTCGTTCGCATCAGGCAATTGATCAAGAAATTTTTTAACGATGGCTCTTTTTTCATTTTTGCTTAAATCAGGATTTTCTCTAGTTGCTGCTGTTATTTCGTCTAATGCGTCTTTAGCTAACAAGCCAATTTTAGGATCCGTTGTCACCGCTTTGGGTGCTGATGCTAATAACCCTTCTGCGGGATCAAATGTTGGTGCTTTAGGTGATGATAATAACATTTGATAGTCAGGATCCAGTTGATTAGGTTTAATTCTTGACATGACACGCAAACGAATGTTTTGCAATCGTTCTGATTGCAAATGAATATGGTCTAATTTTTTTTCTAATGCCTTTAGCGCGTCAAGATTATCGGGCTCTTTTTTTCTAATTTCATTTTGTAAATATTCAATTGCTACTTTCGCTCGTTGTAATGAGGTATCGGTTTCTTGCAGGAGAGAAATAATTTGTTTGTCAGTATGGGGTTGTTTTGAATTAGCGGCTCTTTCTAAGGTAATAAGCCTGGTTAAATATTCATCTGCTTGTTTAGCATAATTAATAATATCACGCGTAACATCTTGATATTCTGCCATATCCATCTCGAAAGTAATCAGGAAGATAAATTAAGTATAGACGAGGATAACTTAAAAAAATCAACGCATAAAAAAACCGCCGACACGAATTCGCACCGGCGGTTTTTTGATTTGCGTAAGCGGAAATTACATCATGCGCCCATTCCACCCATTCCACCCATGCCGCCCATATCACCGGCGCCTGCTGTTTCTTCTTTCGGCAATTCAGTGATCATGCATTCAGTGGTGATCATCATACCCGCAACAGATGCAGCTTGTTGCAGTGCAGTACGAGTCACTTTGGTTGGATCCAAGATACCCATTTCTAACATATCGCCATATAGGCCAGTCGCAGCATTAAAGCCTTGATTGCCCTTGCTTTCGAGAACTTTGTTCACGATCACAGAAGCTTCATAACCAGCATTCTTAACGATTTGACGAATCGGCGCTTCTAATGCGCGTGCAATTAATTGAACGCCAACGGTTTGTGCATCGTTATCACCTTTGACATCATTCAATGATTGCAATACGCGGATTAGTGCCACACCACCGCCAGGAACAACACCTTCTTCGACTGCTGCACGAGTAGCGTGTAATGCATCTTCTACGCGCGCTTTCTTTTCTTTCATTTCGATTTCAGAAGCAGCACCAACTTTAATGACAGCAACACCGCCAGAAAGTTTAGCAATACGTTCTTGCAATTTTTCGCGGTCGTAATCAGATGATGTTTCACCGACACGTGCTTTCAATTGTGCGATACGATCTTGAATATCTTTTGATTCGCCAGCGCCATCAATCACGGTGGTGTTATCTTTGGTGATGTGAATACGTTTTGCAGAACCTAAATCTTTTAATGTGGTTGATTCAAGTGTGCGGCCAACTTCTTCAGCAATGACTTGACCATTGGTTAGCACAGCAATGTCTTGCAACATTTCTTTGCGGCGATCACCAAATCCTGGTGCTTTCACTGCGCAAACGCGAACGATACCACGCATATGATTAACAACGAGTGTTGCTAATGCTTCGCCTTCTACATCTTCAGCGATAATTAACAATGGACGACCAGACTTTGCTACTGCTTCGAGTACTGGCAATAAATCACGAATCGAAGAAATTTTCTTGTCGGTGATTAAGATGTATGGGTTGTCGAGTTCAACAGACATATTTTGTTGATTGGTGACAAAGTATGGTGATTGATAACCGCGATCAAACTGCATACCTTCAACCACATCAAGTTCATTTTCTAATCCTGAACCTTCTTCAACTGTGATGACACCTTCTTTACCCACTTTTGCCATCGCATCAGCAATAATGCGGCCAATTGCTTCATCTGAATTAGCAGAAATCGTACCAACTTGAGCAATGGCTTTGTCATCTTTGCATGGCACGGATAATTTTTTCAATTGCGCCACAGCAAGCACAACAGCTTTATCAATACCGCGCTTCAAATCCATTGGATCGTAACCAGCAACCACTAATTTTAAGCCTTCAGCAAAAATCTGACGACCTAATACAGTTGCAGTGGTAGTGCCATCACCTGCTTCATCGGAAGTATGAGAAGCCACTTCTTTAAGCATTTGTGCGCCCATGTTTTTGAATTTGTCTTTGAATTCGATTTCTTTTGCCACGGTGACACCGTCTTTGGTGACAAGTGGTGCACCGAATGATTTGTCGATCACCACATTGCGTCCGCGTGGACCCATGGTGATTTGCACAGCGTTGGCTAATTCATTTACGCCAGCCAACATCATGTGGCGGGCTTCTTCGCTAAATCGTAGTTCTTTTGCTGCCATGATAATTTTCCTCTTAAAATTGGTTGATATAGTCGTTATTCAATCACGCCCATAACATCTTCTTCACGCATGACTAAAAATTCCGTGCCATCTAACTTGATGTTAGTACCAGAATATTTGCCAAACAAAATTTGGTCGCCAACTTTGACTTGGAGCGGCTGCAATGTGCCATCGATATATTTGCCATTGCCGATAGCGAGCACAGTGCCTTGCATTGGCTTATCTTTGTCGGCAGTATCTGGAATCACAATGCCACCCGCGCTTTTTAACTCGAGTTCTTTTGCTTGAACAACAATCCGGTCTGATAGTGGACGGATTTTTGGAGTTTTTGTTCCCATAAATATCTCCTCACAAATTTGCAAACTGTAAATTAAGTTTTAGTAACACTCCTGACAACTCGGTCAGGTATGAATCGTATATGGGGGCAGTTATTGATGCTTCAAGGGGGTGTGATATGAAAAAAATAAGGAAAACGTGCTTTTTTAGTTAAAATATTGATCAAAAAATGACGGGTATTAAACGGAAGCGTTATAATCAATATTGTCATCCCCATGAAAGTGGGGATCTCTTAGGGTAGATTCCCGCCTTCGCGGGAATGACGAAGTGCATGTGGATGACGAAGCATGTGGGATG
>CAZKUQ010000091.1:0-7604 GCA_964555965.1 uncultured Coxiellaceae bacterium | reverse complement strand
GAACATTCTCGGTTGAAAAGGAATGGGAGAATCTCGTTCGAGATTGTCAAAAAATTTGTTTAAAGGATGGCGACGTTTTATTTTGCACGAATCATCGTGAGGGACAGCGTGACCGTTACAGGGAAACTCTGGAGAAATATTTTTCTACAGTAATCGATGTCGTACCGCCGTTCGATTTCCCGCTCATTGATGAAAGGCAGGAGCACGTAAAAATGTTCTGGTGCCGTTGAGCGGTGATTACTTGTTTAAAAGTTTTTTATTCGCGTGCATTGTCCTGGGAATTGCGTTTTGACTTCATCGGGGGAGAGATCATGAAATCAATAAAATTATTTTCAATCGCTTGTTCAATTAATGCGGATTTACTATCGCAATGCATTTTTATTTTAATATTATCAATGTAATGCTCGACTGTGCGCTTCGAAAGACCAAGTAAATCTGAAATGGCAGCGCTGGTTTTACCTCTTACAAGATAATACAAACACTCCAATTCACGATTCGTCAACTTAGTAGATTTAAATTCTTTGCCTACCCGATAACTTCTTTGATTACAATTATTCGCTTTTCGATAATGACTATCAGAAAGTGCAATTACACTACATATTTTTGATAACGTACTGTGATTTATTTCGGTGCCATAAAAAATGCTGCCAATAATATTATTATCACTATCGCGAAACGGCGTTTTTTCTACCAAAAAAGTCATCACTTCATCATTTGTATAGGGATGAATATCAATGATCTTCATTGGTTTTTCTGTTTTGATCACTTCATCATTTTGTCCGGCAAACGTTTCAGTACATTCAGATGCCTTGCATGGCGTATTGTCGATTAAGGTACCTATTGCCTGATCCATACTTTTATATCCGAGTGTATAAGCAGCATTTGAATTGCAGTAAATAAACCGACGATTTGGACACACTAATCCCAACATTCCAGGTAACTGATTTAGCAAATTTAGATGAGACAAATTGTCTGTACTTAAGTTTTTGAAGCTTGCTATTGTCATAACATGTTCCGGTAAATTTGGTCTTTTATTATACATTAAGTGTGATTAGTATTCAAAATTCGGCAAAAATTATTGGTAAATCCTGTTAAAAACATACAGTTATTGATCATGATCGAGCCTATCGAGGGGATATAGTAACCCCATTCGAAGAAACTTTTAATTTTAATAGCTTTCGATGAATATTATTAGGGTATTTTTTACCCTTCATTGAAAATAGAGATCTTGTAAATCAATTCTGCAGGAATGGTATTTGCTCTTTCTTTTGCGCACTCACTTCTGTATTAACCGTTTGTTGTTTCTCAGTCGGTTGAGGTTGAAAAAAAGTTGATTTTACTGCAGCAATAGATTGTGAGTATTGCTTAGTCTTACCAGACAAAATAATGGGAAGTGCATTTTTCTTAATTTCAGTAAAATCATCTTCAGAACAAAGTGGCTGCTTGATATCAAATTGAAAATAATTATTTTGTAAAAAAGTGGCGAATTCGCCCATTGCTTGGTAATTCGGAATACTATATTGAGAACCGAAGGTAGCTGAAAAAATGGCAATTGCGTCAGCATCATTATTCATTTTATTTTGTGATACCTGCTTGTTTTTTAATAAAACATGAGCAGCTTCATGAAAATATTCATTACGTGAAATGTTAGGTGGAATTGGCTGACCACTGCTTTTATCAGTTGAACTAACATAACACAGCATATTTTTATAGAAAAATTTGTTGTTTACTATTTCAATTTCTTTTATATCAGGGTTCTTGGCTATTTCATTACAAAATTTAGCATATTGCTCATAAGATTTAATGAAACGAAATGCGCCGCCACCATAAAACTCAAGTTTATCACGAGGAAGATCAATAGAAAGCGTGCCAGTAAGAAATGTCCTCATTATTGCGTTCAAGGAATTAGATACGAGATTTTTTCTCTTGATAATTTCAAAAAATGAAAAAAACTTTTCTACAGCTATTTGAACCGCAAATTCAGGAGGAGTAACGGGTTGTTGTGTGCCATATTTCTGATTACTGAAGTCTTCGCAACGTGCAATTAATTTGGCAAACTTTGCCTCAGATAAAGAAGAACGAGAAATCAAAGATGCACGATAATTAGATTCAATATCAATTACATTGATGAATTTTAAAAATTGCACATACTCATCGTATGTTTTGATAAATAAAAAGCCCTTACCTTTTTCTAAAAAATCTCTTGTTAATGCAGATAAACGAATATCTATTTTTTTATCTACCTCATCTTTATCGTTTCCCCGGTTTAAAATAAGTTCTTTGAGATGAATACTATATTCTGGTGCATATTTTTCAAATAATTGATACGCAAATTCAAGACGTACTTCAAGGGATAAAATAGGGGTAGGACTGTATTGTAGTTTTTCAGCTTGACCAAGTGTGAGTGTGCTTCTCATAAAAATTCCTTAATAAAAATCTGAGAGATATTTTTTATGATGTTAATACATTTTAAAAGGATATGGTATTGTGAACATAATAAGTTTACAGTGATAAATAAAAATAATATATTTCAATTTCATTTCGTATCCTTCTAATTTTTTCGCTGCATTTAATTTCTTTCAAGAAATAATTACACTTAATGATTAATGTATTTGAGTTCTTTGATTACTAGCTAATCGTTTTTTCACCATCACATGCAATGGTAACACCTGTCATCCAGCTAGAGGCATCAGATGCTAATAATACAACAATTCCAGCATAATCATCCGGATGCCCGACACGTTTCAGTGGAATATTATCAATGATTTTTTGCCAACCAATTGGATCTTTCTGCATAGAAGATAAATTAGATTCTGTATTAGTTGTGCCTGGAGCAATACCATTAAGAGGTCCGGCCCCGAACCTGGTAAAAAGGTATCAAATCTATTTGAAAATTAGTATTTCACCTTTCTTACGCTGTGCGTTTTAATAAAGACTCTTCATTTTGCAATAAGATAAAAACTATCGGATTATTTGTTGGACGTCTTTCTCCGTTAAACCTATTTTTTGGTAGTGATCACGCACCGCAGCTAAGTGTGTATGAACATCAGTAATTGAATCTATTTTTCCTTCAGAATCTACATAAATTATTGGGCCTGCCGGGATAACACTATAAAGTATAGTATCCTCAATAAAGTTTGGTGTATGCAATTCTCCTGGTGCTTCATAAAGAAAATGTCCCGCTCTAGCTTCCCAATCATGCTCTGGGTAATGCCAATATCCCGAGACAGTAAAAACACATAAACCATTGGGGTGATAATGAGCAGGCATTTTGGAACCTGCTTTCGCTTTAACTAATATAACCCAACCACCATGTGTGACATCTAACATTAACAGTAAGCATTTAATATTTTCTTGTCCCATCCAGCGCTTATCATTTTCTATGTCAACTTGATTGCTAAGCTCATTAATAGTATTCCGCATTGATAATTCAATCATCGTGTTCCTCACGTACTATAGAAAATTAAGTTGAAACAAGTCTGGAGCCGCCGTCAATAGGAATGATAGCTCCATTGATTAATTGTGCTCCTTCACTAGCAAGAAACAGCACGGCCGGAACAATGTCCCCTGTTTCAAGTAAATGACCAAGTGGCATTTTACTTTTTAGTTTGTTGCGCATTTTTTCATGTAATGCATCATCGGCAACGAAATTGAGAAACTTTGTTTGTGTTACTGTAGGGCATATGGCATTGACTTGGATGTTGTGCGGACCCCATTCTACGGCCATAGTCTGGGTTAATTGATTCACAACAGCTTTTGAAGCAGAATATGGACCGCTGCCAGGTGTTCCAAAATAGGTTGAGCCTGATGATATATGAATAATCTTACCGCTTTTTCTTGCCATCATTTCCTTAGCGACAAGTTTTGAAAGAATAAATACAGCGCGAGAATTAATTTTCATCATAAGATCCCAATCATCGACATTAAATTCTGTGAATGGTCCCCCAATATAAATACCCGCTGTAGTAACCAATACATCCCAGGAAGGGTAATGAGAGTAAAGAGATTTAACTACATCCTCAATCTCAGTAGGATTTGCTAAATCAAGTTCGAAGTTAATGCACTCACAACCTAAGGACTTTATTTTTTTGGTGGGTATTTCAAGCTGTTTAGTATCTTTATCTAATAAAGCAATTTGTGCTGCGCCAGCATTTACAAATCCTAATGCAACAGCAGTACCAATATCTCCAGCACCGCCACTAATAATGATCCGTTTATCTTTAAATGCATCTTTAGAAAATAAATTTGTCATGCAAGCTACTCCGGCTAAATGGAAGCTTATATTTTTAACAGTAACAAAAACAGAGGTGTCTGTTGAAAAACTCACATTTTACCATACAGGTATCAAAAATTTTAAATAAGTCCTGAGAATGAGAATAATATGATTGAAAACGTTGGCACATTCATTTTCGTTAGAAGTTCTATTTTTCATGTCTTGTATACACGTTTACTTGAATACTCTTATATTATTCTTTATTATCATTTAATTGTGGGCTTTTTCCACATATGAAGGATTACAATTAACAAGGAAAGTCTCATGGGAATCCATTTAAGCAAGAAATTAGCTCTTAAGCCATTTTATGGCTTATTAATTCTCAGCGCTTCTATAGGTGCTGCAAATGCAGAAACAATCAAACAAGCTATTCAAACGACAATTTATTCTAATCCTGAAATTTTAATTAATGCAAAACAGCGACTTGCTTCTGACGAAGGAATCGCCAATGCCTGGGGAGGTTTTCTTCCAAAAGTGGATTTGAATGCTGGGTATGGACGTGAAAGAAGTAAAAACGTTAATACAAATTTTAATTACGCTTCCCTTTGGCGCCAGGAATTAGGAATTACCGCACGACAAATGTTATTTGATGGATTTGCAACCTACAACGAAGTAAAACGCAATATGGCAAAATCTGATGCAGATGCTTATCAAGTTTGGGGAACAGCTGAAGATATGGGACTTGCTGCTGCCGAAGCTTATATCAACGTATTACGTACACAAGAAATTGTGGCAGCGGCTGAAGATAATTTAGCTGCTCATCAACGCACATTTGGCATGATTGAAAAGTTAGGAGAAAGTGGTTTAGGTCGCGAAGCAGACACTACTCAATCACAAGGTCGATTAGACTTAGCAAGAGCAAATTTATACGCTGCGAAAAGTGATTACCGTGCAGCGGTAACCCAGTATCTTAAAATTGTTGGACACGAACCAAGCATCTTAGGTAATCCACATGAATCAGGTACAGTTTCTTTGCCACGTAATATGGATGCAGCTGTTTCACAAGCGTTAGCCAATCATCCTATTCTCAAATCAGCGGAAAATGACATTAAAGAAGCCCGTGCGCAATACAATACTTCTTTATCTGCCAATTATCCTCGATTAGATCTCGTACTTGGTAGCACCAAAAATCGTAACCTCGATGGTTCTATCGGTGCTGATTACGATACCTCTGCCATGTTGCAGCTTCAGTACAATCTCTTCCGTGGTGGTTCGGATATGGCGAAACAACGTGAAAATGCTTATCTAATTCAAAAAGCAGTCGAGATTAGAAATCGCACTTATAGACAAGTGATCGAAAAAATGCGACTTTCTTGGACAGCTTATCAAATTTCACAAAGTCGTATGCCAAGCTTGAGAGGACATCAAGGCTCATCAAGTCAAACGTTGGGTGCTTATCGTCAACAGTTCCAATTAGGTAAACGTACGTTGCTTGATCTATTGGATTCAGAAAATGAACATTTCTCAGCAAGAAAAGATTATATCAATGGTAGATATGATGTCATTGACGCTAAATATCGAATCTTAAACGCTGAAGGAAAATTGCTTCCGTATTTCCGTATTCCATTACCACCAGAAGCAACGCCTTGCCATCAATCAAAACTGAGATGTGTTTAGGTGATAACAGTAACATCAGTATCAACACGCAATTCTCCGGTGACGCTACTCACGGTCTCAGCTGTGAATACATTAAAGGTTTGACCAGAACCATCGGAGAATGAGCTAGTTGGTTGTAATCCAGCTGTATCACCATCACCATCCACCCAGTTTTCTGGATCCATGATTTGGACTTGATCGCCTTTACTGCCGATAACATAGAAGTCTTTATTACCACCATCTTCTTCACCATCACTATCAGTCGCATTCAAAACGAATGCTCTATCTAGTTGAATGGTTGTGCCAACTGTGTCGCTTCTTGGTCTTTCTTCTGTCAATAGAATGCCTTCCAGATCGTTAACTTGTGCATCTAAAACAGTTGTTAAATTGATAACATAATCGCCAGGAACTGTTCCGACATTACCATCAAATTCGGCATTGGTGTTCACAATTGCACCAGCATCGATGCGTAAAATATCGGTTCCTGTGCCGCCATTAAAGGTATCAATAGAACCCGATGCATAAGTAGCATTAGTAAAGGTGTCATTTGGATCCCATACAAAAATATCATTACCAGCATTGCCATTTAAGGTATCTGTACCAGGCCCACCATTTAAGATGTCATCTCCTGCTCCACCATTAACAGTATCGTTTCCATTTGCACCGTAAACATAGTTGTATTCAGTAGATGATGGGTCACTTAACGTTTGGTTTACACCTGTGCCATCTGTTGAATTTGTTGGTCCTTGAACTAGCGTAGATGTTCCTGGATTGATGACTGATGTAAAAGCAGTGCGATCAGGACCGCCAGAAGAATCATTTAATTCTAATTGTTGATTTCCTTGATCAACAATAACTACTGCACTACCAGATCCCGCTTGTAGTGAAAAATCAGTAACAATTACTTTTGGATTTTGAGCAGATTCGAGTACTACGTTATAATCAGGCGCTTGGGCAATAATAAATCCTGTGTCTGAAACAATAGAACCTTGTTGACCTTGCTCATTTATGGCATATACTGACGCGTAAACATGAAGTGGCGTGCCTACTTGCGCAAACGTTAATATCAATAATTGGTTTTGTACATTAGAATTAGTAATCAATTCGCCTTGTAACAATCTTTCTGCTGGGATACCTGTTTGTACTGTGACTGAAGCAATATTATCAGCATCTGTTTCATCACATTCTACATCGCCAGTCGTTGTTTCTGTTGCTGTCGCAGTGGAAGTGATGACCAAATTATCTGGTATCGTACCTGATGCTGGAGCAGTAATATCAAAAGTTGCGTCAAATACACTAGTTCCGGTTGGAATAGTAAATGTGATAACACCTGTTCCGCTATCGTAGGTATAACTTGCACCACCTAATGAGCCTGATGAGGCAAGAGATGCTGTAAAATCAGCTGGAAGTTGAACGACATCGGTATGTATTTCAGATCCATCGAGATAATCAGCAAATGTTGCTGTCACATTAACTGTTCCTGTTTCACCATTTGCAAAGACACCATTTCCACTTGCGTCGGTAACAATAATGGTTACATCAGTTGGCATATCAGCATTCGCATCAACAGCAACTGTAAAACTTGTCTCGCCTGTTGTTGTGACGGCTGGATCAACACCATCTGCAGCGGTTGCAGTGGCAGTAAGCGGCCCCATATCAACATCACTGTCTGCATTTGGTGCTAATAGTAAAATGCCTGAATAAGAAGCTGCATCAATACCTGATATCGTTAATT
>CAZKUQ010000090.1:0-7644 GCA_964555965.1 uncultured Coxiellaceae bacterium | reverse complement strand
CGTCGCAATGACAAATTTTCATTTTTACGTTCATTAAAGATAACCTCGTGAACGAATAGAATTATTTTCCTGAAGAATAACCGCCGCCTGTATCAGAATTTACAGCAGGAGCTGCTTCTCCTTCATCAGTTTTCTTTTCTTCTTCTACAGATTTAGTAACAGCCACTTCGGTTGGCTTTACTGTTTCAGCAGCTGGTACTACTTCCGAAGAAGAATAACCACTTGATGATTGAGCTTCTTGCTTTACTGGCGCTGGTTGCTGTTCAACGACAGACGCAACAGGTGCTGCTTCAACTGGAGGAGCCGTTGGTTCTACTTTCTCTGTATTACTACTTGAATATCCACTGCTGCTAGTCGTTGGTGTCGATGTAGATTGACTGCTTTGATAGCCAGAATTAGCTGGTGCCGTTGCAACATGATTGGTCGTTTGATAATTGGCCGAACCAGATGTTACTGAACTTGAATAGCCATTGCTGGATGAGCCACCATTATAATCAGTACCTTTAGACGATGAGCTTGAATAGCCGCCTGATGACTGAGAGTTGTTTTGTGATGAGCTTGAATAGCCGCCACTTGGTGTTTGTGAACTATAATACCCGCCACTTTGATGACGACGATGACGATTATAACCAGTATTCGTCTCACTTTGATAACTTGTTACATATCCGTTATCACTATAATAACCACCCGTATCTTCAACGCATCCGGTTAACAGTGCTGCACCACATAAAAGAATTGATGCTTGAATAAAATATTTCATGATTTAATTCTCACTAAAATTATTTGCAATATTCTTCGTCAATGTTATAGCGGAAAGAACCACTACGACCAAAAACACTAACGACTGCGCGACGACATACATTGACATCAAAAAAAGTATTGCGATTTGGATCGCGCAACACTAAACGGGTTGTACCATAATTGGTATCATGACGAATATGATCATGTTTTTCTTGGTAAACAGAATCAGTCAACAAATCTTTACCATACTGATCTTGAACGACTGCGTAAATCATATCTTGCGAGCCATTGACAATGGTAATTGCTGTTGCAGGTGCAAAGTTTGCCGCAGTTGCAGTCAAATTCATTTTTGGATGTTGCGCACTGTAATAACCATTAGCATCAGCTGCAAATGTTGCTGCACTCATTGTTAAACCTGCAGCTACTAATAATAATGCACTCATTTTTTTCATGATAAGCTCCTCGTAAAAGTGATAGTAACAATTATCCCTGTCATTCCATCAAAGACAGGATCGTCATCCCGGCGAAGGCCGGGCATTTCAAATTTTTCCTTTTGTTTATAGATCCGCATGAAATAAAGCTTTAGAAAAACGCGGTGAATCATCCTTGACTAGCGCATTATACAAGTAATTTTTGCAGAAAAAATAGAGCAAAATAACTATTTTTTAACGCGAATCTCGTTAAGAAGCTTGTCATGCCAGCCCCGTTTTAAAGCATAACGGGGTAAACTTCAGCTGGCATCTATTTTTTGGTTAATTTCGGCATTATTTTAGATCTCTGGATGCCACCTCGCGCAAAAAACGCGCGGCTCACATGACAACAGCCTTGCTTAATTGCTTAACCAGAATTCGCGTTTTTAGTATCGATCATCAAACGCGCATCTACCACAATTGCATCTTTATCATTGATTAATAAAGGATTGATATCCATTTCCTTGATCTTAGGAAATTCAATGACCAGGTCAGAAATGCGTAATAAAATATCAATTAATAAATTTATTTTTACTGGCGGCTTGCCGCGAAATTCATCCAACATTTTTGCAGCACGTGTTTCAGCAATCAAATGGCGTGCTAAAAAATCATTGAGCGGCGGCAATCCAATCGCACGATCGCGAATCACTTCGACAAGTGACCCGCCCATACCAAACGTGATCACTGAACCAAAAACAGGATCGCGTAACACACCAATCATGAGCTCACGATCATTAGGATTTTGCTGCATATGCTCAACCGTCACTCCCAACATTTTTGCTGTTGGCGCATGTGATTTAGCAGCTGACATAATATTATCAAATGCTTTGCGCACAGCTTCTGGTGTAGCAATATTTAATTTCACCCCACCAACATCTTGTTTATGCGTAATATCCGGCGATAAAATTTTTATTGCAACTGGATAGCCTATTTGCTCTGCTGCACTCACCGCTTCATCTGCTGTCATTGCTTCAATCGATTTTGTAATTGGCAAATCAATACTTGCTAATAATTGCTTTGTTTCTTGCATGGTTAATGTGTCGCGTTTTTCATTTTGCGCTGTTGCAATAATTTTTTTGGCGAGAGAAAAATTATTTTTTGAATTCATTTTTTTCGATGGCAATTGTGCTAATAATTTTTGGTTATGAAAATAACGTGACAAATAGGAAAATGCTTCCACCGCCACTTCAGGTGTACTAAAACAAGGGATGTGATGTTCAGCAAATAATTGTCGCGAACTTTTTGATTGCTTATCTCCCATCCAACAAGCAATGAGTGGTTTTTTCGATTGCTGTTCGAACTGACAAATTTCTTTCGCGACATGTAATGGTTGTGACATGGCAACTGGCACCAAAATAGAAATCAACCCATCGCTATCCTCATCTTGTAAACAAGCTTCAACTACTTGACGATAACGTTCAGGTGTTGCATCGCCTAACATATCAATTGGATTTTGATGTGACCATGCAGTTGGTAAAATAGAATTTAATGTTGATAATAATTTTTCATTTGGCTCAGGCAATGTTAAATTTAAATCGGTCGCATGATCTGCTGCCATCACACCTGCACCACCACCATTTGTCACAATCATTAGCTTATTGCCACTCGCACGATGTGAATTCGATAACACTTGTGCTGCTGTAAATAACTGCTCGATACTATCCACTCGCACTGCACCGCCGCGATTTAATGCTGCTGTGAAAATATCGTCATCACCAACCAATGCACCGGTATGTGAATGTACCGCACGCACACCTGAAGTATTACGCCCAGCTTTTAAAGCAATCACTGCTTTTTTAGCAGAAGCTGCTCGCAAGCCTTGCATAAATCTTTCCGGATAATGCACGCCTTCGATATAAAGCAAAATACTTTTTGTTTTTTTATCGTGCGCTAAAAATTCTAATACATCACCAAAATCTAAATCGATACTATTACCCATGGAAACAATCGTTGAAAAACCAATCTCCCGCTCCATTGCCCAATCTAAAATCGCCGCGCAAATCGCACCCGATTGCGACACTAAGGCAATATCACCAGGAAGCGCATCATTATTATCGAAAGTCGCATTTAAATGTGAGGATGGACGCATCACACCTAAACAATTTGGCCCAATAAAATGAATTTGATATTGTTTGGCAATATCTAAAATGTTTTGTTCAAGTTCCTTTCCTTTTTCGCCCGTTTCACTAAATCCAGCAGAAATAATAATAGCCGAATGAATATTTTTTTCACCACACTGTCGCAAGATTGTTGGCACCGTTGCAGCAGGTGTCACAATCACTGCCAAATCAACATCATTCACTTCATTAAGCGAAGCATAACAAGTGTGGCCAAACACTTTTTTATGTTTAGGATTAATGGGGTAAAGTTTTCCTGCAAATTGGCTGTTTAACAAATTACAAAATACTTTTCTGCCAACAGAATGCTCTCTTTCACTCGCACCAAACACAGCAATGCTTCGCGGTTGAAATATTTTTTCTAAATGAGTTTGATTGTGCATAATCATCAATCCAATGTTTGTCGATAACGTTTAATAGCAATTTCAAACATCACCACCATAAAGAGCACGATGGGCCAAATATCGGTAAAAATTTCTTTAGTACCAACGCCTTTTAACATAATGCCGCGAATAATATTAATAAAATGTGTTAGCGGCAGTATATTGCCGAGTATCTGTGCCCATTCCGGCATGCCATGAAAAGGAAAGGCGAATCCAGATAACAACATCGATGGCAAGAAAAAGAAAAGACTGGTTTGACTTGCCTCAAGTTGTGTTTTTGCTATTGTCGAAATCATGATTCCAACAAATAAGTTAGCCAGAATAAAAGGAAACACGGCGATTAATAATAACGTGATACTACCAAGAAACGGTACGTTAAATAGTTGTGTCGCCATGATTAAAACAATCATCACCTGAACATAACCAACTAAAATAAAAGGTGTCGCTTTACCGATAATCACTTCAATTGGAAGAATTGGCGTAGTCAATAAACTTTCCATCGTGCCGCGTTCTCGTTCACGTGTTAATGCCATTGATGCAACCATCACAAATGTCATTGTCAACACGACACCAAGCAATCCTGGCACGATATTGTATTGCGTTATCGCACTAGGGTTATACATGGTATGCACACGTAATTCTGCTGGACCTGACTTAAAATTTAAAGATTTGAGTGGTCCTTTCAAATCATATTGAAAAGCATTATTCATCACGCCATTGACTGCTGAAATTGCATAAGCAACTGACACGGGATCGGTGCCATCCACTTCTAACAATGCAGCAGGATTTTTGCCGCGCACCAATTGATGAGAAAAATCCGGCGGGATGTTTAATACAAATAATACTTGATGCGTTTCAATCATTTTTTTCGCTTCCGCTTCCGATTGCGGAAAATGATTAAAATTAAAATATTCAGTATTTTGTAATTGATGGATAAGTGTGCGTGCAAATGGACCATTATCAGAATTAATTAATGCGCTTGGCAAATATTTTGGATTAGTATTAATTGCAAATCCAAACAACACCAGTTGTACAATCGGTAGTGAAATGACCATCACAAATGTACTGCGATCACGTATAAATTGCGTGAATTCTTTAATAATCAAACCCCATAGCCGAAAAAACGAAAACGGCACTTTCATTTTCTTTCTACTCCATCAGCCACATTTTCACCAACAAGATGAATAAAGACTTCTTCAAGACTCGTTTCAACTTTTTCCCAGCGATAATTCGGAAATTTTGCTGCAGCAGCCTCTATTAATTTTGCATCGCTGCCGCAAACACGCAGCTCATTTCCCCAAGGAATAACTTGTTCAACACCCGGTTCTTGTTGAATTTGGATTTTCAAATCAATTAAATTTTTTCCTTTTGCCGCTAACGTTATCAGTCCTACTTTGTGAATAATTTCTGACACTGCTCCTTCTGCCATTAAATGACCGTAAACAATATAAGCTAAACGATGACAACGCTCTGCTTCATCCATATAGTGTGTAGTCACTAATGAAGTAATACCTTCTGCCGTTAAATGAGAAATATAATCCCAAAAATCACGGCGTGCTTTTGGATCCACACCTGCTGTTGGTTCATCCAGCAATAATAATTGGGGATCATGAATCAATGCGGCTGCTAACGAGACACGCTGCTTCCAACCGCCAGATAATCGTCCACAAAGAATGTTTTTAAATGGTGTTAGTCCTAAATCTTCCATGATATGAATCGCTTTACTAACATAATTATGTTCTTCATAAACACGTGAAATAAATTCTAAATTTTCTTTGACAGTCATGTCCTGATAAAGACTAAATATTTGCGGTACATAACCTACCAAACGCTTTATCATACGTGAATCACGTTTAATGTCGTAACCTAAGCATTCACCTGAACCTGAATCCGGCGTCATCAAACCGCACAGCATACGAATGGTGGTTGTTTTTCCGCTGCCATTTGGGCCTAAAAAACCGAAAATTTCGCCGCGCTCTACTTTCAAAGAAAGATTAATCACAGCAGGCTTGCCACGGAAACTTTTATTTAAGTTATGTACTTCAATAACATATTGATCAGCCATGAGGATGATACGTCACAATCACAGGTTGACCAGGATGCAGTTTAACCGCATCTTTCGCAGCAAATTTTGCTTCAATGCGAAAAATTAATTTTGCACTGGTGGTTTCACTGTAAATTACCGGTGGTGTGTATTCTGCTGTTGGCGAAATAAATGTAACATGGCCAGAATAAGCAACATCACAACCATCACATTTTACTTGAATGCGGTCATTCAAATGAATACCGCCTAAATTTTTTTCAGGAATATAAAAAATTGCTTTAATATCTTGTGGGGCAAGTAACGCTAAGATTGCTTGATTAGCAATCGTATATTCGCCAATGCGATAATATTTATCGAATACTAATGCATCAACCGGTGCTGAAATAATTTTTTGATCTTTTGTCCAGCGCGCGGAAGCAAGTGATGCCTTTACCGATTCGATATTTGCATTAGCTTGTGCAAGTTGTGCAATGGTTGCATCGTAGTTTGCTTTAGAGCGATCTAACTCTGATTGTTGCAATGCTTTTCTTGGTACGAGCACTTTGTTACGTTCATAGGTAATTTTTGCGTAAGCTAAATTAGCCGCCGTTGCATCTCGCGCGGCAATCGCTTGTTGTAAATTTTCAACAGCGACTTGATACGCGTCGCTTTCAGGTTCTGCTTCAAGCGTCAATAATGGTTGGCCTTTTTTGACTGTGTCACCGCGATCAACAAATAATTCTTTCATCACACCAGAGACGCTAGTCGCTACATAAGTGTAGTTACCTTCAATATAGCCTTGTGATTTTTCTGACGGATGCCGTGAACAACCGCTTATTATCAGCAGAATAAGTGTGCCAAAAATGGCAAAATATATTCCTTTTTTCATGTTGTTATAATCCGATAGACGAATTTTTTTATTTTAGCATAAGATGTAAAAATCTGAACTCATTATCTGAAGGTTTCTCTTAATAGTGAAACAACAATCGCTCGCGATTTTTCTTGTTCTTTTTGTAAAATTTCATAATCTAATTTGTCTAATGGCTTAACCTCATTTGTTTCATGTTGAAGAAATTGTAACCCTTTACTATTCGGCACGCATGTTTCGATATGTGTACCTGCTAAAAATCTTCCGCCTTGTTTTTCACTATTTTTTTTGCGAACCCAAGCTGCAAATTGTTTAAATTCCTTTTTCTCATTTTCATAACTAAATTGATAACTTTCTTTATCTGAATAAGTTGCTACTACTTCAGATTTTTGTTCTGTATGTTGTTTAAAAAACCCTGGCCCAGCAAGATAAACTTGATTAATTTTTTCATTCGAATTTAACTGCAAACTAACTCGATATGGCATGTATTTTTTTCCGCGTTCATTTTTAAAATATTTATCATGTGGATAAAAAGCGCCGCAAGCATTTACATCGTCAATTGCTGAAAAATTTACCTTGATACTTTTTGTCGAAATAAAAAATTCAGGATCTTTTAACTCACCAGATTTTTTGTCATATTCGTGAGTCGCAAGAAACAAATCAGCATCATTTGCGCCTAAAAATGCGCCTGCACAAACGCCAAGGTAATGAAAATTTTCGTCAAATAGAGATTTAAATTTTGCCATTTGAGATTGAATTTTTAAGCCAATTACACTAGTCGAGCCGCCTGGCACGACTAGCATTGGTTTCGATAAACCTTCTGGATTAAAAGAAAAATCACAAGTGGTAACATCAGGTTTTTCAGGAAAAATATTATTAACCGTCAATAATTCCTTTAAATCTGCCACTAAAGGTTCAGCCGTGCCTAACCCGTTATAAATAAAGATTTTTGGTGATTGGGGCATATTTTTAAGCCTCATTATTAATGCCCATAATAATAGCAAATTAAAATTAATAATTTATTAATATCCACCTCTCCCTA
>CAZKUQ010000089.1:0-7704 GCA_964555965.1 uncultured Coxiellaceae bacterium | reverse complement strand
CCGCTCGCATGACAACAGTCTTGCTTAATTGCTTAACCAGAATTCGCGTTCAAAATGTACAAAAAGAGATCCTTCGAACATTTTGCAAAAATGGCCAAAGTCCAGTAGAAGCTATGCGGTTACAAAAAATCGGCTAATGCCATCTTTGAGCGATACAGTATATTTAAATCCTAAGTGCTGCTCAGCTAATTTAACTGCTGCATAAGATTCTTTAATATCACCAATACGCGCAGGTTGAAACTCAATCTGCGCAGCATGTTTCCCTGCTTGACTGATGTAATCAATCAACTGCAATAATGTTTCCTGACTGCCAGTCGCAATATTAACTGCACCAGCAAAATGGCTTTGCAATGCAAATACATTTGCACGCGCGACATCAGATACATGAATAAAATCGCGTGATTGCATCCCATCACCAAAAACGGTTAATTCTTTTTCTTGGTGATAAGCATCTAAAAAGCGGGTAATCACGCCTGAATAAGGTGAAGCAGGATCTTGTCTTAGTCCATAAACATTAAAATATCGTAAACCTAGACTTGGTAATTGATGAAGATGAACATACAAATTAGCATATTCTTCACATTGCCATTTTTGCAAAGCATAAGGTGATAATGGTTGTGATGTTAGTAATTCATCATCACGACAGGGTAATGATTTGACATCACCATAGACTGCGGCGCTAGATGCATACACTAATCGTATGGAACGTTTTGCTTGATGCACTGCTTGCAATACATGCAAGAAACCTTGCGTGTTTACTTGAAAAGTATAAATCGGATTATCAATTGAAAACGGCACGGAAGGAATGGCGGCGAGATGTAATACAGCGTCGCAACCCACTAATAAATTTTCTACTAATGAATATTCTAAAATATCGCCTTCAACAAATTCTAAATTAGGATGCTGCAGCGGCAAATTTTCAAGTTTGCCCGAATAAAGATTATCGAGTACAACCACTTGTTTTTCTTGTTGCAATAACAAATCTACAGAAGCTGAGCCAATAAATCCTGCGCCGCCGGTGACTAATACTCGTTGAATGTTTTGCATACGTTCTTACGCTGTTGCAGTTGACGGCAGCGGAACCCAAGTACGATATAAGCTAATGCCGATATAAAATAAAATATAACCCAATGAAATAGCGACTAACGTGTGATTTGAACGTGGATACAGCCATAATAGTCCAGTTGTTGCTACGCCCCAAATAATAGTCATGCAAACCATACCTGAACGCAACAAATAATTTCGGGTTAAATAATCCAAACGCGATGGATAAACATATTTAATCGGCACAAAGCTTAAAACAGCTAAAGCAAGCACAGTAATCATATTAGTCACTGGGCTCATTTGCCAAAAGAAAAGATAAAACACAGCAATATTCCAATAGCTCGGAAATCCTTTAAAGAAATGATCCGACGTTTTCGCATCCACTTGTGTAAATTGATAAGCTGAAGCAAACGTGACAATCATCACACAAAACAATCGTGATGATTCTGGCAATAGGTCTGTTACCAGCAAGAAAAAGCAAGGCACAATGGTGTAATTAAAAAAATCCACAATATTATCTAGCAATGCCCCATCAATTTCAGGCACGGCATCTTTAATTTTAATCATGCGTGCAAACATGCCATCGACAGCATCAATCAAAATTGATGCGCTCATAAGCCACAATGCAAGCAATAAATTATGTTCATATATCGCCAACAGTGCAATCAATCCCACGCAAGCACCGCTTGCAGTAAACGCGTGTATCAACCAACCCATAGAACGTTGATATAAACTCACTTTTTTAATGGGATATACGTTTGTCAAAGAATCTACTCCTCATGTTTTGCCGAATAAAATGCAAACCGTAAAATGATAACGCCCATTATGCCGGATAAAATTGATCCAGATAATACACCAAACCGAATCTGTGGCAGATAAAAAGTATTACTTTGGAAAGAAAGCGTACCAAGAAATAAACTCATAGTAAAACCAATCCCGCAAATAATCGCTACCCCATACAATTGTAACCAAGTAATTTGTTCTGGTAGTTTTGCCAACCGTAAACGAATCATCAACCAAATGGAACCTAATACACCAATTTGTTTGCCTACAAATAAACCGAAAATAATTCCTAATACAATGCGACTAGAAAAAATGTCCCACGATAAATTCCGCAAAGAAAACCCTGTATTTGCTAACGCAAATATCGGCATGATGAAATAAGCAACCCAAGGTTGAAGAAATTTTTCCATTGAGTGCATCGTTGATTTGGCAGAATCAACATGATGCGGGATAAAGAAAGCCAACACCACGCCGGCAATCGTCGGGTGTATCCCTGAGAATAATGTCGAAGTCCATAACAACACCCCAAGGGCGATGTAAGGAACCCATGAGCGAATGGCTAACCAATTTAATATAAAGAGCAATAAAATAAATAAAATTGATAGTAATAAATATAAAAGCGACAATCCTGTTGAATAAAATAAAATAATAATGATGATTGCACCGATATCATCAAAAATTGCCAATGCTAATAAAAATAATTTAAGCGCACTGGGAACCCGTTTGCCGAATAATGATAATGTGCCTAATGCAAAAGCAATATCGGTGGCAACCGGTGTCGCCCATCCTTTTAAATTAACCGGATCTGCATAATTTAATAAAATATAAATCAACGCTGGCACTAGCATGCCACCTATCGCCGCAACAATTGGCAATATTATTTGCGCCGGGGATGATAACTCTCCTTCATAAAATCCACGTTTCAATTCAAGACCCACTAATAAAAAGAAAATTGCCATTAACCCATCATTGATGACAAATAAAAATTGACTAACAAATTGTTCATAAAAATACCTAAGAGGTGAATTCATCCAACCAATAGCGATCACTGTCATAGCAAACAAAACAATGCTACTCGACGACTCTCTTTCCAAAAATTGTTTCAGCAGTTTTTTCATAGGATGATTTCTTGGATTAACAGCTATGGCAAAAGACGTATACCAGAATCTTCTTTATTCCTGTATCCGATGTAAGTAATTTACACTATTGTTTTTCTTCGAAATTTGCAATAAATTCAGCACACGTCCAATTTAAATAATACTCATTTGGAATCTGACCCTAAATGAGGATCGGTAAACCTTAAAGGAGCATGTTGAATGCCTATTTTAAAAATGTCTGATCTTGATCTGAAAGGGAAACGGGTTTTAATTCGTGAAGATTTTAACGTGCCGCTTAAAAATGGCCAAATAACCAGCGACTTACGTATCCGTGCTGCCTTACCTACGATCAAACAAGCCCTCAAAGCTGGTGCTAAAGTGATGCTCATGTCGCATTTGGGTCGCCCTCCTGAAGGGGGCTATGATGAAGCATTTTCACTTGCTCCTGTCGCAGCCGCTTTATCTAAATTACTAAAAATGAATATCCCTCTGATTCAACATTGGAATGATGGCGTTAATATAGGTGATGCTGACGTTGTATTATTAGAAAATGTCCGCTTCAATCATGGTGAAACTGACAATAACGTCGAATTATCAAAAAAAATCGCCGCACTTTGTGATGTATTTGTCATGGACGCTTTTGCAACTTCTCATCGTGCCGAATCTTCTACTTGCGGAGCGATCAAATACGCAAAAAAAGCATGTGCTGGCCCATTATTACTGTCTGAATTAGATGCGCTAAATAAAATCATGGAAAAACCAGCTCATCCAGTAGTTGCCATTGTTGGCGGATCAAAAGTTTCCACCAAGCTTGCCTTATTGGATTCATTGGTCAAAAAAGTCGATACCCTCATTATTGGCGGCGGCATCGCCAATACATTTTTAGCAGCAGAAGGTTACACGGTTGGCAAATCGTTATATGAGCCTGATTTAATCGATGAAGCTGAACGTTTAACCATCGAAGCTAAACAACGCAATGCTGAAATCCCATTACCGATTGATGTTGTTGTGGCTGAAAAAATGGCTGAAGGAATTGAATCTTATGTTCGCCTGGTGTCACAAATCGATGATAATGAAAAAATCTTTGATATTGGTCCAGACACCATTAAAACACTGATCGGTATTATTAAAAAAGCAAAAACCATTCTGTGGAATGGCCCTGTTGGTGCGTTTGAAATTGAAGATTTTTCATATGGGACAAAAGCCATTGCTAATGCGATTGCTGAAAGTAAAGCATTTAAAGTTGCTGGTGGTGGTGATACACTCGCAGCCATTGAAAAATACCAGATAGGCAGCAAGATTGATTATATATCAACCGGCGGGGGCGCATTCTTGACTGTACTAGAAGGTAAAAAATTACCCGTCATCGCAGCCTTGGAAGAGCGCGTGACTAAAGACGAAAAGGTCGCATGAACCATCTACGCCGTACCAAAATTGTTGTTACCTTAGGGCCGTCACTCGACGACCCTAACATGTTAGAACGCGTAATCCTTGCTGGCGCCGTCGTTTTTCGAGCTAATTTTTCTCATGGTGATGTTAGCATGCATGAAGCACGTATTAATCGCGTGCGCGAAATTGCTGCTAAACACGAACAAATTGTGGCCATTTTAGTGGACTTACAAGGCCCAAAAATTCGTATTGGCCGATTTAAAAATAGCAAAATCCATCTTCACGAAGGTCAGTCATTTATTTTAAATACAATGCTAGATGAAAATGCTGGCGATGAACAAAGCGTTTCCATTAGTTATGAAAATCTTCCACGTGATGTGCGTAGCGGCGATACCTTATTGTTAGATGATGGACGACTTGTATTTAAAGTGCTGCGTGTTGAACCCACACAAATTCATTGTGAAGTCATGGTTGGTGGTGAACTTTCAAATAATAAAGGTATTAATCGTCTTGGTGGTGGGCTATCAGCCAGTGCACTGACTGACAAAGATTGCGTAGATATCAAAGAAGCTGTGCGATTAGAAGCAGATTACATCGCCATATCCTTTCCGCGACATGCTGATGACATCAAAGAAGCCCGCACACTTATTAGAGCAGCCGGTGGTAATCAAAATATTATTGCTAAAATTGAGCGTTCCGAAGCCATTCAACATCTGGAAGGAATTATTCAAACATCTGATGCCGTCATGATCGCGCGCGGTGATTTAGGTGTGGAAATTGGTGATGCAGAATTACCTGCCATGCAAAAGAAAATTATTAAAATTGCGCGGGCATTTAATAAACCAGTTATCACCGCAACACAAATGTTGGAATCCATGATACACAATACAATTCCTACTCGAGCAGAAGTATCAGATGTCGCCAATGCTGTACTGGATGGCACTGATGCGGTGATGTTATCGGGTGAAACAGCCGTTGGGCACTATCCTGATAAAGCAGTTGCTGCGATGGATAGAATTTGTCTTAGCGCAGAAAAACATCATAATCTTAAATTTAAGCGACAAGTTAAAGATCAACATTTGAAATATGTTGATGAAGCCATTGCCATGGCGACCATGTTTACTGCCACTCATTTAGATATTAAAGCGATTATTGCATTGACTGAGTCAGGCACAACACCGCTTTTGATGTCACGCGTCAACACTGGTATTCCCATTTACGGATTAAGCCGGTATGATGCGACTTTAAGACGAATGACACTTTACCGCAGCATTTATCCAATTCACTTTGATGCCACCCATATCGATAGACGCATTCTTAATCAAGCAGCTATTCTTGAGCTCGAAAAACGTGACATATTGAAAACAGGTGATCTTGTGATTATCACAAAAGGTGATTTAATTGGTGTACATGGCCGCACAAATTCACTTAAGATTGTCACCGTTGGCGATTTACCAGATTATTCAAATATTGCCTAATAATGTGAGTCCTGTACCCCAACTGACATGACCATTTTCTTAAACGATATTCGCGTTAATAGAAAATGTTACGTACAAAAAATAAAATCTGATTTAATTATTCATTAAGCAAATACATTTATGATCAGAAATAACAACATAATAATGAGAAAAAATTTATGCAGGGAAATTCTCCAGTAACAAATACTTCAAATGACTCTTCATCACCAAACACAACGCAACCTTTTTCATCAGACTATTTAGAATCGAAAGTAAAACAAGTAGGCCCTCATGTTTATGAACTCGATATTCCAAAAGATATTGATGAAGTCGAATTTATCGTATTTGGTTGTCAGGGTAGTGGCAAAGACTCACAAAAACAAACAGCAAAATTAATGGATGAAGTCGCTTCCAAATCGAATATTCAATGTATATTTGGCGCGGGTGATAATGTGTATGATTGGGGTGCAACCACACCTTACGACCCTGTTTTTAATTCTTACTTTCATGATATTTACAACCATCCTGAATTAAAAACATTAAAAGAAAAAAAATTCTTTATGGCGCTAGGTAATCATGATGGTAATTTTCAAAATGCTGCTAATGCAGCTTACTATCGTTACACTAATCCAACAGGTGAAAAAACAGAAATTCGAGAAGTAGAACATAGTTATATTGATAATCCAGAAGAAAGAGCCGCGTTATATAGCAATACAAAAATAGATCCAAAAAAATTACCGCAATGGAACATGCCTTATTATTTCGAGTCAGTGATTTTAGGCGATACACAAGTTTTTATTTTAGACTCGAGCACTTATGCAAAAGAATATCTTAACTCGCTTAATGGCAAAATAAATCCTGACAAAGTCAACCAAGCACAATGGTTAGAAGAAGAATATAAAATAGCAAAAGCATCTGGCAGAAAAATTGCCGTCCTCATGCATCATCCTTTTTATACCTCAGGCAAAAGAGCTTTCCCATCTGATTTTGATAGCTCACATTATTTATATCCAAAAGAAATAGATGAAATAAATGAAATCACTCATTCAAATACAAAATCATATAATCAATTGCTAAAAAATATTTTCGATAAACAAGATATTCATTTTGATGTTGTCTTTGCAGCACATGATCACTTTCTTAGTTATTACAATGATAAAGCAGTCGCAAAAGAACAAGGATTGGTACAAATCACTGCGGGTGGTGGTGGTGGAAAATTACAAGATCGTAAGAGTTATGCAGGACATCCTTACGTTGAATTTTTAGAACAAAATGGTTTTTGGAAAGTAACACACAATAAAAAAACGAATGAACTTTTTTTCGAAATGTATACAACTGATGGGCATCATTTAAAATTTAGTGATAAAAATCATCTTCCCATTCGCACCCCAAGCAAAGATCAACAATATGAGTTATTACGAAAATGTGTATTATTCTCTTGCGATCAATATCTCAATAAACTCAAAATGGCTGAAATAATAAATAAAAAAAGTAAAGAAACAACAAATCCCGGAATGCTGTACGGAATTTTTAATCAGACAACCCATTTATTCAATAAAAGTGTTAATGTCGTGACAAGTGCGGTTAAGCATTTCATGCCTGCTGATTATTTCACACAAGAAATAACCACCTTACACCAATTAAAAGCTTATTTTAATCACGTTGAATCATCATCTTATTTAGATGCTTTGAGTGTTACAGAAAAATACTTGAGAAATATTATTCTTGAGACACCTCTCGATAATTCTTTTTATTTCATGCTGAAAGAATCAATAGAAAAAGAAATGAAAATACCTGTTAATGAATTGTTTAAAACGATTAAGACATTTAATACGACAGCCGAATTTAATTAGTCATAGCGTGAAAGCAACTATGTCATCCCCGCGTAGGCGCACTAGTGTCCGGAATAATTTAGCTTGTCATGCCAGCGAAAG
>CAZKUQ010000088.1:0-7706 GCA_964555965.1 uncultured Coxiellaceae bacterium | reverse complement strand
GGCATCCAGAGATCTAAAATAATGCCGAAATTAGCCAAAAAATAGATGCCAGCTGAAGTTTACCCCGTTATGCTTTAAAATGGGGCTGGCATGACAGGCTTCTTAACTGAGATTCGCGTTACTTGGTTTGGAAAGAAGTCTACTCTTGAATAATCCCTTGATGCTGCATATCTTCAGCAAAAAATTTAACAAAAAATAATTTAGTGAGTTTAGGATTTTTTTCGTTATAACGTTTAAATTCAAGCTTGAATCCACATTTTTTATAAAATTCTGGTGCTTGAAAAGCACTTGTCACTAAATTGATATTATTAAATCCTTTCCCTTTAAATCTTGATTCTAATTCGGTTAATAATAATTTTCCGTAACCTTGCTGACGAAAAGCTTCCGCCACCCAAATGTCATCGATATAAATTTCTGCAAAAGCTGTAAACGCATTTAGTACACCAATCACATCATTATTCTTGCTTAAAATCAGCGAAAATTGCTTATAATTGACATCTATACCATTTTTAGCTTCGAATGCAATTAATTGTTCACACATTTTATCTTCAGTTTTCGCATCGACTTTATCTTGTATTTCTAACGTAACATCAGATAAGTTTGTTGGCTCTTGATTGATATAAGCGATAATGTCATTCACTTGCTTTTCAATATCATCTAAACCATCGACAATATAATCAGCCGAGTTAGAAATTTCGCACATACCTTCATCAGAAAAAAGTTTTCTTGATTTATTAAGATAATATTCAAGCTCATCAATAATATCTTGCTCACGAAGATTTTTATTTTTTAAATCACGGATAACCCTTCTCGCTAAAGCAATATCTAGCGGCACATCAACATGAATAAAGACATCAATATATTGACCAGTCTGTTGATGTTTTTTGCCAAGTGGTGCATCAACAATAATAAATTTGGTTGGCTCTAAGAGAACTTTAGTAACTGGATGTTGTACTTGCTTGCCATTTTTTAACGCTAATATAACATCGGCTAACGCTTGATAATCAAATTCGGCATAATCATGATTGCTGTTATACCAAGCAACGTAATCATCAGGTGATGTTGAGATTTCATCAAATTCATCCCAGAAAAGACCCGTCGCTTGCAGTTTATTTGCCAATGCAGTGGCGAGTGTTGATTTTCCAGCTCCAGTTATTCCACTAATTCCAATAATCATAGAAATAATTTTCTCACGTTTAAATTTTTTTAATCAAATAACAACCTACAGAACCATTAGCATGCCCTGAACGCTCATACTCAATCCTGAAACCAAGTTTCTGATACCAAGCACATGCTGGCCAATCTTTAAGAGTAAATACAGTGAGAGCATGACATCCTTTTTGTTTAGCCCATTCTTCCGCTTTTTTAACCAAAGCTTCTCCATATCCTTGATGGCGAAATTTTTCATCTACCCATAAACCGCCAATTTCTGCTGGGCCAAAATTGTCAAAGCCAGAAATAGCAGCAATTATTTTTTTATTCTCATCATACGCGACAAAAAAATAACCGCCTGTAATTGCAAAACCACGTTTAACAGCATATTCATTTATCCCATGATAAATAGCAGCATGATGTTCTTCAGTTGGATTTTCGATAAAAACAAGCGGCTCTTTTGTCATTCCTTTATTCCTTATAGATGAAGCAGCATCATACCTTTTCATTAGCAGTCACTCAATGTAGTTGTTAATTTTTGATTACTCTCATCAATATGTATTAATCTTAAAGGATATTTAAGACAAAATTTCAACAAGTTATATTTAATTAAATTATTTGTTGATTGTTAACTTAATTTTATATAAGCGTTATAATAACTATATAATTCATATAAAACAAAACGAGATGTAAGCGTATGCAAAGAAAAAAATTAAAAAACCCTATTCTTGTCGGCATTTCTTACAACCCAGAAATTGGCGGGCCTGCCACTGATTCAATCATAAATATTATGTTTAACTTAGGTGCTAGTGTTGTTTATCTTGATTACAGAATAATTGTTCCATTAACTGTTAATGTTGAAAGAGTTTATGAAAGCAAAGAACAAATGATGGAAGTTTATAAAGAAGCAAAAATTCGCGCAAAATTTTTTTTGACTGATATTGATTGCTTAATTTTACCCGGTAATGCTGCGGTAGTTGACCCTCGTTTATTTAATGAAAAACCACAAGGAGACGATCGCATTGATTTGCCGCGTGCAATTGCAGAAATGGCACTTGCTCACATCGCACTTCAACAAGGTATGCCAATATTAGCTGTTTGCGGTGGCCACCAAATTATTAATGTGTATTTAGGTGGTAAAACAGCGCCATTAAGCGATGATGAATCAGAACAACAAGGTTATTTGGAGTATGCAAAAATTATATTTAATCCTGTCTCTGAATTGTCAGATATTATATTTGATCAGCATAATAAAAATATACCTATAACTAAGAAATTCTTTGGCGCACATGCACATGTTGTTAAACAAATTGGCGGCCAAAAATTAATTAATGATTGTGACGACTATCTGATCGTGGCTGCCGTTGCAAACGACAAAAATTATAATATTGAAGCAGTCGAAGCAAAATATGGCGTGCCGGTTTTTAGCTTACAATTTCATTGCGAAGTTGGCGCGAAGGGATTATTTTCAGTACTAACAAGTAAAATTGAATATCAAGCTGCTTCATTAAAAGATAGATTAACCAATAAGAAAATTTTTGATTATTTTATTGCGGCAGCCGAAACATATTATAATAAAAAATTAATGACGCATGAGATTGCTAACATTATTCCCAAGAAAAAAGAACATGATACGATTCAACATGAAACCCCGCCAAAAAAACTTAAAAAAACGCTCTTGCTTACTACTCAGTCAAGTATTTTTAGAGAAACGTCGACAACAAATAAAAATGAAAAAATTCAGAATAAGTCATATAAAAAGATTAAATAACTGAGATTATAAATAATATAAGGATGAATCAACATGCAATTAACTAGTTCAGCATTCGATAATAATGGAAGAATACCAGCAAAATATACATGTGATGGTGAAAATATTAATCCTCCTCTTTTCATCTCGAATGTGCCAACCAATGCTAAGTCCCTTGTTTTAATTATTGAAGATCAAGATGTACCACGTAAGTTTCGTGCAGATGGCATGTGGGATCATTGGATTATTTTCAATATTCCACCCGATACCACTGAAATTTTAGAAGGTGAATCGCCTGCAGGCGTAAACGGTATGGGAACAGGTGGTAAAACAAACTACGATGGCCCTTGTCCGCCCGATAAAGAGCATCGTTATTTTTTTAAATTATATGCTTTAGATACTATATTAGATTTACCAGAAAAATCTAATAAACATGAAATAGAAAATGCCATGGAATCACACATATTAGCCAAAACAGAATTAATTGGGCTTTATGGATAAAGTGATAAGTTAATCCTTCTTCCATATAGAGTCGTTTTTTTATAATGGTAAAATTAAAATTTTGCTTTACTATTTTTTTCTTCGCGCTGTTCATCACTAATAACATTGTTAATGATTTGAAGAACTTCATTTGCACGTTTTTCTCTTGCATCCCATGAATTATTCGTCTGATATTTTTCATATGCTGTACTTGCACGCGAAAATGCATAAGATCCAACAAATCCAAATAATGCCAATCCTGCTGTTGTTAAAGGATCTTTGCTAATACTCCCCCCTCCCAAACCCAAACCTCCCACCATACCAGCTACTTTAGGATAACTATCACGCTCAATTTCCTCATTATCTTTAGCACGCTCTTTTTCTGCTTTAGCAATCATAGGATGAGCAGAAACACTAAATTTTAGACTTTGTATTTCAACTTCATCTAATTTTTTCATTAATTCAGTCAAATCATTTAATGAAGTATCTTTTGGTAAAATACCTTTAGAAATATATTGAATCAATGCATCTTTAATTAGCTTATTGCCAACTGATTTATATTGATAATACTTTGCAAAATCATCGAGTAAATTGACATCTACAATTGCAGAACTATTGTCGCTTAATTTAACTAATTTACTTTTTTCCGGAATTTCAAATAACAACTTAGTTGTTTTATCTTTATAATGTCTTTCAAAAAATACTGGGAATTTTTTTTGGACAAAATCAGGGATGTTAGCTCCAGGGTATTTTTCTGTGATTTCTTTAATTTCATCTACCAATTTATTTACTTCTTCCACTAAATTTTTTGGTAACTCAACAAGCGTGACTGGCTCGACTAATTCTGGCCACATCAACTCAACTGAGTCTTGACTTACTTGCTTATTTAATTCCAGCCTAACCATTTTCATACCTTCAGGCCTTGGTTTATCTACCCTGATAGCACCATCTTTATTGAAAGCCAGTTTATAATCAGGAACAAAATATTCAATTAAATCTTCTGAATCTCGGGCAAATTTACCACTGTGCCAATGATATCGATAAGCCTTAACAGTTGCTTCATCCTGATTATTTTTATTTTCTACTTTCGATTCTACACGCGATTCCATATTTCATCTCCTTTGAATAATGGCGAATAAGTTAACACCACAAAAGTGATTACACAAATAGTTTTTTTGCGGAATAAAAAGAACTGTTGCTTTATAAGAAAATCTTTCGATACTCACGAAGAGTAACTCGCGAATTTATTTTTATTTCGTTTTCAAGTTTAAGAATAAAATTTCTAATATTCATATCCAAATCACCCATTATCGCCTCCACTAAATTAGCGTGATTTTTAATAATACTCACTTGACGGTGATCTAGATAATCATCGTCTGTTAACTGAATATATCCACGAATCCAGCATCTAAATTCTTCATTTGTCATACCACACCATCATGAATTTTTTTAGATTCTTCAGCGCTTATGTCTGTATCATAACTATTATCAATCACATGATAAAAAATCATATTCAATCGATCGCGTATTTCAGGAAGAAAATAAGAGAGGATTTCTTGTTTATATTCTTGTGTAACAAAAAAAGAAATTAAATCAGATAGCCACTGAGTAAATTGACCATATGGCTCATTAATATTTTTTAATGAGCCATCAATCATTTGAATTTTTTCTTTGGTTAACAAAATATTTCTGGATATTTCAAAATAACCTTGCAACCAATAACAAAAATCTTGATTTGTCATGGAATGAATTTAGCATTTCATCAATATTCGTGCATTATAACGATCCGCCGCTTCTTCTTGAGATGGAGTCAAGAGTAGTTTTAATCCTTCTATAATACTATTGCATTGTGAAGGATTAATAGTAACGACTGTACTGTTAAGAGATGGATAGTCACCTTCATTTGTTCCCACCAAAGCACCAAATGCTTTAAGAAATTCAACTGGTCGTTTATTTTCTTTTTCATCCCTGCCATATTCATTCGTAAAGAGAGCTCCATCAAACAATGCAATATTAATTTGATTAGGCATTGCTTTATTAAATGTTCCATTCACTACTGGTATCATGTACTTTTGCGAAATCAGTTTAATGACTTCGAACAATTGCTCTAGTTTTTGCTTTTCTTCTGCTTGCAAGTGTTTAGCAATTTCATCGATACTCGTCATGGAAGAATTAATATTGATATCTGTATTCGTTGCTGGTCTAAACATAAATCTCTCCTAATTTTATTTTTTTTAATCGATATTTTCTGGTGCCAATAATACATAAACAATGAAAAAAACAATAGTGTTATTTCTTTTTTTATAAAAAAATATGATTATATTTTATGCGATAAATAACGCTTGAATAATTAATGTTGCTTCATTATTCTCACCATGATTTTTGTATTTTTTAAAACCCATAATAAGGAATAATTTATGCTTAGAAAGTTTTTTTTAGGCTCAGTAAGTACGGATGAGAAACCCAATCCTGAATCTATTGATAAAACACTTAACATACACGCCACTTTAAATAAACATAATGCAAAAGGAGATACTGCTCTTCATCTTGCAATTAAATCAGATAATCTACCGCTTACTAAATCATTAGCGACAAGCGATACTATTCATCTTAATGAAGTCAATCTTTCTGATGAAACACCGTTGTTTTATGCTGTTACCAAGCCGATAGCTGCTTACACAGAAGCGTTGCTAGCTAATAAAACAACAAAAATCAATATTTTAAATAAAAGAGGATTAAGCCCATTACATATTGCGGTTGCAAATGGAAATGAATTTAATGTTAAAAAATTGCTAGAATATGGCGCAAATCCAAATTTGATGTCTTACCCAACCAGCACTCTTAAAACTAGCATTAAATTTTCATCATCTTCTTGTGCTAATGGAACACCATTACATACTGCATTTCAGCAAAATAATTTATCAAATGAAATCATCGAATCTTTAATTTTTAACAGCAAACCTGCAAACATAAATGAAAAAAATATCTTAAATCAAACACCATTTTTTATTGCTATGGGCCATCAATCGCTAAATGAATTAAGCGAAAAAAATAAATATTTCATTCTGAAAACAGGTGATATGAATGTGTTAACCAAATCAAATGAATCGATTTTGCATGCTGCTGCTCGAAATAAAAAAATGCCAATCGATATGTTCAAAATGCTCATTGATTACAATAACGAAAGCGGAGTAAACAGATTATTACAAATTGATAACTTAGGTGAGTCGCCTTTGTATTGCGCTATTGCAAACGATGATACAGAAAAAGCCAATCGTATTTTAGCTCAACAACAACCTGACGGAGATATTTATGATGAAAATAGAAAAAATCCATTACACGCCGCGAGTAAAAATAATAATCTTAAACTGGCTAAGGGCTTGATCAATAAATTTGGTATCGGTCATCCAGATAGTTATTTAGATATTCAAGATAAATCTCATCGCACACCGTTACAATATGCATCTATAAACGGCAATGTTGATATGATTAGTTTCTTTTATAAAAAAGATAAAACTTGTTTCGAAGGTGAAAGCGCGGAAGAAGCATTAAGACTGGCATTAGTTCATAATAAACCACAAGCGGTAGCAAAATTAATTGAATGTGGTGTTAACCCAGACGTACATGTCAATTTAGGTCAATCATTTGAGATTAGCTCTTCATTGTCGTCTTTTTCATCCATATCAGATGAAGAACTTATTGATGAAACCGGCATACTAGAAAATGGTGATACACCATTGCATTATGCAGTAAAAAAAGGTGATATCGCGCTTGCAAAATTATGTTTAGAAAAATCACCTTATCTTATTAATTCATCAAATAAAGAAAATCAAACGCCAGCTTTTTTTGCGATAGATACTCTATCACCTGAAATGGCATATTTATTATGGAGCAAAGGATCGAAAATTTTAGAATCTGTCTCTGCTGATACCTTACTACTTCATGCTGCTTCAAAAGGATTTACTTCAGAAGATGATATAAAAGATTTCTTTCAAAATCCTGAATACAAATTATCTCAAACACAGTTAACTATTAAAAATTCTATGGGAGAAGAAAACAAAAAAAATATCAACATGCATAATATGTATGCGAAGTATGCGAAAAAAGTGGTTATTAAAACTGACAACGCTAATGAAGTGCACCGTAAAATTGTATCCAAGATATAAAAAATAGTAATCGCAGAAAAAGCTCTGAGCCTTTAAATCATCCCGACTTTCGTCGGGATGATTTATTCGCAAACGTTCACGAGGTTATCTTTACTGAACACGCGAGTTAAGAAGCCTGTCATGCCAGCGAAAGCTGGCATCTATTTTTTGGCTAATTT
>CAZKUQ010000087.1:0-7861 GCA_964555965.1 uncultured Coxiellaceae bacterium | reverse complement strand
CTGGATGCCACCTCGCGCAAAAAACGCGTGGCTGGCATGACAATCGTCTTGCTTAATTTGCTTAACCAGAATTCGTGTTAATGCATCGGGTCAAGTAGTAGTTTTTTCATTAAATCGTTGAATTCGCCTGCGTTTAAAGGCTTTAGTATTACCAAATAAATATCCCCGCCGATAGCGGGGATGTTTTTAGGTGCAGATAGACAAACTCTAAAGCAGTACAACCTTAGTCAAGCATGTCATACATTTTGAGTTTCTTTCTCAAAGTGCCGCGGCTTAAACCAAGTAAAATCGCTGCACGAGATTGATTATTCTTTGTGTATTCCATTACACATTCGAGCAATGGTGCTTCGATTTCGGCAAGAATTAACTCGTACAAGTTACTTGGGTTTTGACCTTTCAATTGAGAAAGATAATTCTCAAGAGACTGCCTGACGCTGTCATGCAGTGGTTGGTTTTTTTGGGTCAGCTCAAAGTCTGATGTTTTTGGTTTTTCTAAAGTAGTAGTAGTCATAGTTTCCCCGGTTTGCCGAGATTATTTAAAGTACAGTTGCTATTCTATACATGATTTTTTGTTATATCAACCACTTTTTGCGCTAAAAATTTACAACAATATCAAAGTACGTAGCATAAATGTCAAACGGATTACTAGCAAGTATTTTGTTAAAAATGATCTAACTTGTTGATAATTGGTTGAAAGGTGGATTAGCGAACAGTGGATAACCCATTCCAACAGAAACTTATGTCTTCATCCATTTTTCAAGATAGTGGATATTGATCACGCCTTTTTGGAATGAATTGCCACGTAAAATATCTTGATGCAATGGAATATTGGTGCGAATGCCTTCGATGACTGTTTCATCTAAGGCATTACGCATTCTTGCCATGGCTATTTCGCGTGTTTCGCCGTGAGTGATGATTTTTACGATAAGCGAATCGTAATATGGAGGCACTTTGTAACTGCCATAAATATGGGTGTCGACACGCACGCCAGGGCCACCAGGCGCATGAAAATAAGAAATGGTTCCAGGTGATGGAATAAAAGAACGAGGATCTTCTGCATTGATGCGGCATTCGATCGCATGACCGCGAATTTGAATATCATTTTGTGTGAAAGATAATGGATGGCCGGATGCAACACGTAATTGTTCTTTAACAAGATCAATACCAGTAATTAATTCGGTAACAGGATGCTCAACTTGAATACGCGTATTCATTTCAATGAAATAAAATTTCCCATCTTCATAAAGAAATTCCATGGTACCCGCGCCGCGATATTTCATATCGCGGCATGCTTTGGCACACAATTCGCCAATTTCTTCGCGTTGTTTTTGTGTAATTCCGGGAGCAGGCGCTTCTTCAATAATTTTTTGATGACGTCGTTGAATAGAACAGTCACGTTCACCAAGATAGACAGCATTGCCGTGGCCATCACCAAATACTTGTATTTCAATGTGGCGTGGATTTTGCAGATACTTTTCAATATAAACTTTATCGTTATCGAAAGCAGCTTTCGCTTCGCTTTTGGTCAAGGCAATGGCATTAATGAGATGCGATTCTGTGTGTACCACTCGCATACCGCGTCCACCGCCGCCACCCGCCGCTTTAATGATGACGGGATAGCCAATGTTGCGTGTGAGTTTCAATGTGGCTTGATCATCATCACCAATCGGGTCATTTGAACCTGGCACACAAGGAATGCCAATTTTTTTGATGAAATTGATAGCAGCAACTTTATCGCCCATTTGTCGAATGGTATCAGGATTAGGCCCGATAAAAACAAATCCGCTTTTTTCAACTTGCTCAGCAAAATCCGCATTTTCAGATAAAAATCCATAACCAGGATGAATGGCGACAGCATCAGTAATTTCAGCAGCGCTAATGATAGCTGGGATGTTTAAATAACTTTGTGCAGCAGGATGCGGGCCGATACATACCGATTCATCAGCTAAACGTACATGAAGTAAATCTCTATCAGCAGTAGAATGAGCTGCGACAGTTTTAATGCCTAATTCCTTACAGGCACGGAGAATGCGTAATGCAATTTCTCCACGATTCGCTATCAATACCTTATCTAGCATTTTTTGAGTCCTCGTAGCCATAAGATGTGGCTATTCGATGATAAACAGCGGTTGGTTGTATTCAACAGGTGTGCCGTTATCAACAAGACGTGCTGTCACGGTGCCGGTTTTGTCAGCTTCAATTTGATTAAACATTTTCATCGCTTCGATTAAGCAAATCACATCACCAACTTTGACAGTCTGGCCAATTTCCACAAATGCTTTTGCACCAGGCGTGGGTGTTAGATATACCGTGCCAACCATCGGGGCTTTAACAGTGTGTTTATCGCCATGAGCAACGGAAGCGGCTTCAGTTGGTTTACTGTGCGTTGGTTCGATTTTAGGCGATGGCATGATAGCAGTAGCTACTGGCGCAGGAGGCGGAGTGATTGGTGCAGTCACGGTGGGTTGTTGTGCGGTAGTCATTGGTGTTGCCGGTTTTGCTTCGCGTGTAATTCGTACGGATTCTTCGCCTTCGCAAATTTCTATTTCTGCTACACCGGTACGTTGGATGAGCTCAATCAACTTTTTAATTTTTCGCATATCCATGGTAACAGTTGGCTCCTCTATTTCTTATGGCGTTATAAAGAAAAGCATTGTGCATGATCATGCCAAATTTGTCTAGTTACTTACAAGATAATGAATTTTGTCTGCAATTTCCAGCAAATTAGTTTTTCTTTCGATATAAAAGGGAAATGATAGGCGGTATGAGGGAAATGATAATAATCCCATAAATCGCAAGAGTAAAATTATTTTTTATCAAAGGGATAGACCCAAAAAAGAAGCCGGCTGCCAGTAAACTTCCAATCCAAAGAATGGCACTAATAAAATTATAAAAAGAAAATTCTCGCCAATTCATGTACCCAACTCCTGCCACAAAGGGGGCAAACGTACGGATAATAGGGATGAAGCGGGCAAAGATAATCGTTTTGCCCCCATGTTTTTCATAAAACTGATGAGCTTCTTCCAAATGTTTTTTGTTGAACCACCACGTGGTTTGAAAAGAGAAAATTCGAGAGCCGATATGTCTGCCAATCAGATAATTTAATTTATTGCCAAAAATAGAGGCAAGCGTGAGTAATACAAATAAGAGTTGGATATTTAGATGTTGTTGCTGATTGGCAGCAATGCTTCCTGCAACAAATAAAAGTGAGTCACCAGGCAAAAATGGTGTAATCACTAAGCCTGTTTCACAGAAAATAATGGCAAACAAAACGAAATAAGTAAGTGCGCCATAATTAGCAACAAAGGCGGTTAGATAGCTGTCGATATGTAAAATATATTGTAAAAAATGTTGAATAGTTTCCATAATTAGACCAAGTAAATATCAAATCGGCTGGTTTTTCCGCTGATTGAATGATTAGGTATCCGATCCATGACATAAGATGCCAAGCGTTGTCTTTTTACCACAACCCGCTTACTGGCACAAGTTAGTGCAATCGAAAAAAGCTTATCGGTATCTTTGTCAGATCCCAGCAAGTTCTGCAAAATTACCATCTCTTTTTTGACAGATGCTGACTTTTTACGTTCAGGAAACATAGGATCAAGATAGATAATATCAGGTTTGATGGAGCAATTTTTGGGCATCCAATCAATGGCATTTGCTTGGATAAGATACATATGTTGGATGGTTGCTAGCATTTCTGGGATTTGCTTTGCACGTTGAAGAGCATCATTTAGTAAAGCCCATAAAATAGGCGAGCGTTCGAGCATGGTTACCTGATAGCCGAGTGTCGCTAAAATAAAACTATCGCGGCCTAAACCAGCTGTCGCATCAATAATGATAGGCTTTTCATGGGGTTTTATCCCGATGGCTCTGGCTAAAAATTCTTTACGTAAGCCCGATTGTTGACGCCGATATTGCATTTTGCCAGATAAAAAATCGATATAAAACGGCGATAATTTTTTATTGTGAGTATCCTGTAAGCCCAAAAACGAAGGCGTGAATAACAAAAGATAATGGTACCCCTCGCCTTGATGATAGTCAGGAAGAAACGGCAATTCTAATTGTTGTGCAAGCTTTTGTGCCGCATCGACGAGCAAAGGAGTGGTAGTGGCAACAGCGACCTTTTGTTGTATCATGGCATCATTTTTATGAATAAAAATTAGAGACAAATGTAACACACAAGAGGTGAAAAATAGTAATGAGTCGACATGGGCATTTTCCACAAACACGGTTGCGCCGATTAAGGCAGAAAGCAAATTTACGTGAATTAGTACGCGAAACGCGCCTAGATTTGAGTCGACTAGTGCTGCCTTTGTTTATTCGCCATGGTGAAAACATTAAAAAACCAATCGAGTCTATGCCTGGGCATTATCAAATTAGTGTTGATCGGTTGCCAGAAGAAATTACTGCGATTGCTGCATTAGGCATAAAAAACATTATTTTATTTGGTATTCCCGCGCAAAAAGATCCCTTAGGCAAAGATGCTTATTCAGATAATGGGATTATTCAAACAGCCATTCCGGTGATAAAAAAAATAACGCCAACGATGTTAGTTATTTCTGATATTTGTTTTTGTGAATACACAGATCATGGTCATTGTGGTGTGGTGACGGAAACTAATATGCTTGGTGAAGTGCATATTGATAACGATAAAACATTAGAATTATTAGCCAAGCAAGTGGTGAGTCATGCTAAAGCTGGAACAGATGTGATAGCACCAAGCGGCAACATGGATGGGATGGTGCATGTCATACGGCAAGCATTAGATGAAGCTGGTTTCTCGCAGATGCCGATTTTAAGTTACGCCACCAAGTATGCTTCGTCGATGTACGGCCCATTTCGTCAAGCAGCAGAAGGAGCGCCGCAATTTGGTGATAGGCGTACTTATCAAATGGATTATAGCAATGTCAATGAAGCATTGCGCGAATGCGCATTAGATATTGCTGAAGGTGCTGACATGTTGATGGTGAAACCTGCACACACTTATCTCGATGTTATTTCACGTGTTAAACAAGCTTATCCTGAAATGCCGCTTTGTGCTTATCACACAAGTGGTGAGTTTGCGATGATAAAAGCAGCAGCAGAAAAAGGCTGGATGGATGAACGCAAAAGTGTGTTAGAAGTATTAACATCCATTCATCGTGCTGGTGCCGATTTTATTATGACGTATTACGCAAAAGAAGTAGCGAATTGGCTAAAGTGATTGGTCTAAAAAATCAAACATGCAAAAATTGTTCTAACCCCGTCAATAACATTTGCACAGCCATTGTGGTGAGTATCATGCCCATTAATCGTTCGATTGCAATCAAGCCACGTTCACCAAGAATTTTTCGCAAGAAATCAGCGCAAAATAAAATGACGGCAGAAATAAACCAAGCCATCGTCAGTGCAAGAAACCATCGCGGCATGTCATAAGGCGCTTGATTAGCGAGCAGCATGACAACTGTCATCGTCGAGGGGCCCGCTATTAATGGGATGGCTAATGGCACGATAAATGGCTCATGCGCGAGCTTGGTTTTTTCATGATCTTCGTGCGGAAAAATCATGCGTAATGAAATTAAAAATAAAATAATGCCGCCGGCAATGCCAAGAGCAGGCTGTGAAATGCCCATGCCAGCTAAAATATAAGGACCAAAAAATAAAAATAATGTGAGGATAATGAATGCAAAAAACGTTTCGCGCAAAATAATCCAACGCCTTTTTCGCGCAGGAATATGGTTCAGGATAGATAAAAATAATGGGATATTTCCCAGCGGATCCATAACTAAAATGAGCGTGATGGTGGCTGAGTAAAGTGTCATCATTGGTTTTTTGTTCCCGAAATAAAGCAAAAAAAATATTTTAACACATTGTGAAATGTATATAATCCCATCTCATGAAGATACCTGAAAAATATCGAGAATATGCGCGTTTAATCCGATTCGACAAGCCAATCGGCACATTGTTATTGCTGTGGCCGACTTTATGGGCACTTTGGTTAGCTGCTTCCGGCAAGCCTGATTTAGGAATTGTTGCTATCTTTGTGACAGGCGTTTTTTTAATGCGATCAGCTGGTTGTATTGTGAATGATTTTGCTGATAGGCATGTTGATGGACACGTTCTGCGAACACAGTTTCGGCCGCTAGCAGCAGGTAATATATCTGTTATGGAAGCATTAATGTTAACAGCATTTTTTGTTTTAACAGCATTTGCACTAGTATTATTGTGCAATCGATTCACCATTTATTTATCTTTTATTGGCGCAGCTTTAGCCTTCATTTATCCATTTTTAAAACGTGTGACACATCTTCCGCAGCTGGGATTGGGGCTCGCATTTTCATGGGGAATTCCCATGGCATTTGCAGCAGAAACCAATACTATTCCGACTAACGCATGGTTCTTATTTGCAACAGCGATGCTCTGGCCAGTAATTTATGACACGATTTATGCGATGGTTGATCGTGATGATGATAAGAAAATTGGTGTAAAATCCACGGCGATTTTGTTTGGTGATCATGATGTGTTGATCATCACATTATTGCAAATTATTTTTTTATTGATGCTCATTCATGTCGGTAAAATTTTTCAGCTGCATTTGTTTTATTACCTTTCGTTAATAATCGCCGCTGCATTATTTTTTTATCATTTTTTTTTAATAAGACAACGTGATTCGCACACTTGTTTTATGGTTTTTCGTCATAATAATTGGGTCGGTTTAACTATTTTTATTGGCATTGCATTGAGTTATCTCACATGAAAATTGTTGCAGAGCAATATATCCCGCATGTTGAACATTATTTTGGTCACTATGGTGAATTAATTTTAAAACCCGGCCGAGAAATTACGGTAAGCGATGTTAAAGATGCTGATATATTATTGGTACGCGCTGTGACACAGGTGAATGAAAATTTATTAGCAAATTCGCGTGTGAAATATGTTGGCAGTGTGACAGCCGGCGCTGATCATTTAGATACACATTGGTTAGATCAAGCTGGAATTGCATGGGATGTTGCTGCTGGATTTAACGCGCCGCCGGTCGCAGATTATGTGGTGAGTGTGATTGCTGCTTTGCAGCGAAAAAAAATAGTAACGCAAAATAAATTAAAAGCCGCAGTGATTGGTGTTGGCCATGTCGGAAAATTAGTGACACAACATTTGCAATTACTTGATATGAATGTGGTGACATGTGATCCCATTCGCGCAGCAACAGAAGAAAAATTTTCTTCTGTTGCATTAGAAAATATATCCGATTGCGATATCATTACCTTGCATGTTCCGCTCACTAAATCCGGTGAACATCCGACTTATCATTTCATTGACCGCGAATTTTTATCACGTCAAAAACCAGGTTGCGTGTTGATTAATGCAAGTCGTGGTGCTGTGCTTGATGAGCAAATATTATTGTTGCACGGCACACATTTGCATTGGTGTTTAGACGTATTTGAGCATGAGCCAACAATCAATCAACATATTTTAGAGCGAGCATTACTTGCAACTCCTCATATTGCTGGTTATTCCGTGCAAGGAAAAATTCGTGGGATTGATATGATTTATCGTGCTGCGTGTGCGAAAAAAATCATTGAGCCAATGGTTGATTCACCTATCAATATGCCGCGTCAAACATTAAGATTTGCCGGCGAAAATCATCATTGGCAAGACATGGTGTTGGGGGTGTTTAATCCCATAATCATGACTTCTATCATGCGCACAACTTTATTATCAGAAGAAATACATGGCCCATTGTTCGATAAAATGCGCCATGAATTTTCGTATCGTCATGAGCTTGCTTATACATCCGTTTCAGGTGTGGTGTTACCGGATGCAGACATTCGAATTTTGGCAAAATTGGGCATGCAAATTCTTTAAATTAATACACTGA
>CAZKUQ010000086.1:0-8091 GCA_964555965.1 uncultured Coxiellaceae bacterium | reverse complement strand
GCGCGTGCATCCCAAAAATGCTTTGTTAGCACAACTAAAGCAGCTGTGTGGCGAAGAGTTTGTAAAAGTAGCGTATTAAATATTCTAAAGACAGAGTGCGCAGGCTTTCGCCCACGCTTTGACTATGGCTTGCTGGAAGGTATGGTAAATTTTGTTTCAGCAATACCCATTATTCCACTTGATGGGTTGAGTGGTGAGCTAAGTGTGTTAACAACTTGAGCAAAAAAAGTACTTGTAGCCGTAATTCGTTTGTTATCTTGAGGCTGAGCTTGAGCTTGATCGGATAACTCGGATAATTTTCTTTTTTTGCCGGTAGAGTCGGTAGATGAGTATGTCATAAATAAGATTCTCCATTTTTTAAAAACTGGCATTCAGTTATCAAGTTACGCCATTAACCTTAAGAAACTCTTAAGGTAAAAAAATATTTGTAAAAAATAATTTTTATATTCACCAAGTTATAGTGATAATTTTTATTAATATTGCGTTGCATATTTTCTGGATCAAATTTCCCCATAAAAATCAATAAATTACATTTGTATAATGAATTAAGATTAAAAAATTACTTATGTATTGCAATTAAAAAGTTTTTATTTTATGATGCGCATGGTTTGATTTAAGTTTTTCTTAAGGTAATTGGATTGCCTTTTTATTCAAGCAAGGAAGTACATTACAAATGCTTGGAGATTAAAGCGATGCCATCAACAGCAGGTTTTCCATTTCGTGTTTTTGCCAATCAGCAATTAGGAACAACATACGACAATACTAAGCTTACAGGTGAATTTTTAGATTCAACTGCAACTGGCCAATCTCATGTATTGCCCTCTGTTAATCTTGCAACAGGCAATATGATTTTAAAATCCACGCATGTTAAAACACAGGAACAATGCGGTTTATTTGAATTTGGCTTTGTTTATAACGCACAAAACAAAACACCTTGGGCTTGTAATATCCCTGTTATTTTAAGCAACACACCGGAAATTTTATTTTTTCAAGAATGCGATGGATCAATGGTCTCTTATGTTTTTGATCCTGCTTTAAACGCTTATATTTCACCAAATGGTGCACAGGCGCATTCGATTATTGAGCAACAAGCAGACAATACTTTTATTCAAACCAATCTTAAATCAGGCAAACAAACTTGCTTTGATCAACAGGGAAAAATAACGCAAGTTTACGATGCCTTGGGATTTTCAATGCAATATGGTTATGAAAATGGTGTGTTAAAAACCATGACCACTGCCGCTGGTGTTTATACTATTGCTCACATTGACTCAACTTTCTCAATGTCGTTTTGCAAAATCAATACACAAGAAAATGAATTATTAGGCGTTTGGACTTTTGATCAAACCAATACGCAGTTATTAAACGCCATGATTCCATCCTTGAATTATCAAGTGCAATATCATTACAACGATGACAATCAGCTTGATTTGCTCACACAAACCGATGGCACGTCACTTGAGTTTACCTACACAGCTGATGCGCAATTTAAACTGAGCACATTGCAACAAGGCACATCTGGTCCTGCTTATGCTTTTAATTATGCAATTGGTCAAGCTGCTATTACTGATCCACTGGGATTTGTCACAACCGCGATATTTAACGAAAACAATCGAATCGGTTTTCTTGAACAACCAGTTGGTGATTTAAAAAACGCAATATCAAAACTGATCACGTGCTATCTATATTGCAATGATGTTTTGCAAAGCATCAATAAACCAAATTCTGCAACAGAAGATTTTGTTTTTAATACCATGGGATTATTGACACAAAAAACAGGGCCTGATCATCAAGTGTCGCAATTTGATTATGATCAATTAGCGGGCGATCCTAAAACATCAGTTTGCACCATTTTTCGTGCATTGACATCGGGCGATCTTGCCAATCCAACCTGGGCTGTCACGCGCTATGCTTACAATATCATTGTGCAAGGCAAGTTGATTATCAAACAACCCGCTTTTAAAATCTCGCCAATGGGCTTGGTAACGCAATATATTTATCATGCAGACGGCACACTAAAAGCTGAAAAACAATATTTAAAAAATTATTACGACTTATCCGCTTTATCTTCTTCAACACCCATTACATCAAGTGATCTATCTGCTTGGGTATTGCTGCAACCTCTTTCCTCTATTTCTTTAAAGCAACTGACATTCAACAACAGAGGATTGATCGAAAACGAACAGGTCTTTTCTCAAATTGATGCAAATGGAAATGGTTTAATCACAAACGACACCACAGAGCTGCAATATCCAAGCTACACCAAATGGGGCGCTGTCAATACTAAAATAGAAAAAATGGATGCCAATGTTACTGCCACAACACAAACTGTATTTGATGATTTAAGGCGTCTTGTGTTTCATCAAGATGCAGAGGCTAGTCAACAAACCATTGTTTACAACGATGCGAATCAAAATACAGTCTTAACAGAACAAAATGGGCGAGCAACTACCAAAACCTGGAATGCTGTTGGAAAAATAACGCATCTTGCTATCACAACACCCACTTGCAATGTCACACGCACACAACAGAGAAATTATGATTTAAATGGCCGTATGCAATCTATTGTCGCAATCGATGGACAAATCACCTATGAATTGCACGACAGTTTAAATCGATTACGATTTGTGATAACCCCAGCGGGTCGCGTTACAGAATATTTTTATGATGATGTCAATGGTTATCATTGTAAAACACAGTACTACAATGCTCTGCCTTCGCAATCATTGTTTTCAAATGATTTAAAAAATTATCCAACAAAATCCAAAAAGCATAAAAATGCAGCAATAGGATTGGGCTTGTTCGGTTTAATATTAATGGGATTGACTTGCTTGACCTGCATTATTTTTCCACCTGCCATATTTATTTTAACTATTGTAGCTATTGCAGCTGTTGCAGCTATTGCTGCTGTTTCTGCGTTTGTATATTTAAAAAATAAAATAAATAAAAATCAACATAATTTTTTAAACTCTAAAAATATAAATAAAAATCAAAATCAAAATCAAAATAAAAAAGACAATAAAAATAAAAAAGAAAGCATAGATTGCTGGCTGCGCAATCACTTAACTTTAAACCCAACGCAAGACGTCTTAGCTTATCAATTTTATGATGTCAGCGGTCGATTACAATTTGAAGTCAATGGCAGAGGCGCTGTCACAGAATATCGCTATGATTATCGCAATAATAAAATCGCAACAATTTTATATCAAACAGCGATCACCACAGATGAATTGACCGCTTTAAAAACAAGGCAATTTTCAAGAATACCAGACTCTTTAAAAGATCAAGTGAGCATGATTTTTTACAATTTAGACAATCATGTGATTGCAGAACAAGATGCTGCGGGTTTTGTCACTCGATATGATCGCAATCCTGCTGGTTTTAAAGTGTATGTGCATCGTTACGCTAATACGATGTTAATGGATTTAAACAATGTCACTTATCCCAAACCCACTGAAAGCGCGAATGATTTTAAACAATTTTATTATTACAATGCCAAAGGACAAGAAATTGCCTGCGTTGATGATATAACTGGTGCAAATTATATCGTCACAAAAAGTTATTATCCCACTGGCAAAATCAAATCAGAAACACGATATCAAAATCAATCTGCCCTAACGCCAACGCAAGATAGTGTTGTTGCTGATTTAATTCCGGCATCAGACCCACAAGATCAAGTCACAAGCTATGAATATGACCTCTTAAATCGAACCGTTAAAATAAATTTGCCAAATCAAATAGTCAAAACGATCACCTACGATGAAATGCAAAACGTGATCTTAGAAACAACGGGTGATTCGACCACTTTACAAGGCCATGCCAGGCAATATGACGACTTTGGTCAATTAACAAAAGAAGCTCCTGCGTTAGTTTATGAAAAAATACAAAAAATTCAAAATAATGCCAGCCTAACAGATGATCAAAAAGCAGCGCAAATTGCATCAGTTTGGGAAAATCAATCCGTTCGCTATCTTTATGATGACAAAACAGGATTAAAATTAGCCAAGTTAGATATTGTGCCAGATGATGGCGATATCACGCATCCTCCTATTTCTTTTTTTTATTATGATTTAGATCAACGTCTTGTTTTAAAAATTGGCCCAGACTTTGCGGTCACGCAGCATACTTGGCATCCTATTTTTGATGTGCTGATTGAAAAATACCGTTATAAAAATGCTATTGATCCCGCTGATTTGATTTATTTAACAGGTGGTTTTATAGATGAAACTGTAACAGGATTGCTCATTGCATCTGCAAATGATGTCGTTGATCAATATCAATATGATGCCATGGCAGATGAAATCAATCACATTGATCCTGATGGTTATGCCACAGAAACGCAATGGAGTATGTTTGGAAAATGGACTCAGCAAAATCGATGCGTCAATAGCAAAACACCGACATTACAAGTGGTGCGCGCGTATAACTTCAGAAATCAACTCACCAGTGAAATTCAAACAGACACGCTGATAGCAAAAAGCATCACAACATTGAATCAAACATTTCAAAACTTACATGGCCTGTGTGACACATCAATCAATGCCAATTATGCCAAAACTACCAACACATTTGAACCGCGCGGTGTATTGCAATCTTCAACTGACCCGCTTGGCAACACCACGTATTTTAAGCATGATGCATTTAAGAGAAAAATTAAAACGATATTCCCTTTGTTAAATGCCATTGAAATTACCTGTGATCAAGCCACGCGTACACAAACTGTATTTTATTTAGATGAAAACAATGTTGTATTGGCACAAACTTCTGAAACAGTCGATGCATTTGACAATATTATTTTAAAATTGGACGCAGAAGGACAGGCAACACAATTTTCTTACAATCACGCCAATCAATGTAAATTAAAAACAGACGCGATGGGAAATCAATATCAAAATGAATATGATTTACGCTCTCTTTTGCGAAAACAAAATTTTATTGGCGAGTTTTTTTCTGCAACTGCTGAATTTGATTACACATTAAATTGCATTTTAACCGCAGAAACACATGATCCGGCGGGATTGAATTTAACCTCGCATTATCAGGTCAATGCATTATCTCAACGTACGCAAACATTAACACCATCCAATTATGTTCGTCTTGCTGTATTTAATAAGCGCTCGCAGGTTGTGCGTCATCATCTTGTTTTAAATTCAGAAAAAAATGCACTCACCGATTTGGCAGTGATCACAGAAGAGCATCATAACGGACAAGGCACGGCAAGCGGTTTAGAAAAAAAGACAGTGTCAATGCAAGAGGTGTATCAAGAAGTAGAAACAATCGATGGCTTTGACAGAAAAACAGGAAAAGTGATCGATCCGTTGACTTTAAAATTAGCAAACAATGCAATATTAGATGACGCAAGTTATGTTATTGCTCAAATGGATCCCAATCAGAATATTACTTATTTTGTGCGTGATGCATCAAATAATATTCGTTTTGAAATTAATCCCAAAGGCGGTGTGATCGAGCATTGCTACAATGCAAACAATAAACCTATTTTATCCACACAATATGTTAACGCCATTGATTTATCGGCGATTAAACCCGGCATTTCTGCTGATATTATTTTAAGCTTAATCACAAAAAGTAATTTTGATAAAAAAATATATTATTTTTACGATACGTTTAATCACGAGCGCTTTAGAGTCAATGGCGATGGTGCTGTGACAGAAGTGCGTTATAACTTAAATCAAAAAAAGATCGCGCATATTCAATATAAAACCGCCATCACAGTTGATCCTGCGACGCTCAATACAGCGCAATTAACTGCGCAATGCGCTTTAATTCGCAATTTGAATATCGACAGAGGATCGTTTCATATTTTAGATGCAATTGGTCAAGAAATATTTTTAATTCATGCCGATGGCACAGTGACTCAAAAATATTATTATTCTAAGCCGCATCAAGTAACGCTACAAATACAATACGCAACAAAAATACCGAATTTAACTGTAGATCTTTTATCACAAATGCGCATCCAAGACATCGAAGCGTTAATAACGCCCGATGCCAGTTCAGATCGCATGCATTATTGGATTTTAGATAATTTAGAAAGAATGCGTTTTCAAGTATGGGCAAATGGCGCTGTTATGCGCTACGACTACGATGGAGACACAAAAAATCATATACAAATCACCGCATTTAATAATCCCGTTGTATTGCCGCAAAATTACGCTGATTTGCTCACAACGTTAAATAATTTAACACCAAACCCCACAATCGATAACATCACGACAATCACGTACGATGAAGCAGAGCGTGAAAAAACAAGAGTAAATGCTTTAAATAATGCAGAATCTTTTGGATACGATGGTGCCAGCAGACAATCATTGCATACGACCTTAAGTGGCAATACTTGGGCTTATGTTTTTGATGGCGCCAATCGCCCAACAACAGAATATTCACCTCAGACGACGTTTTACACAGCGAGCATTGATCCTTTGAATGTCACGCAAATTGCAATTGATGCAAACGTAAAACCGGTGATCAAAGCAACAGAATACGATAATAATTCTAATCCCATTCAAATCACCTCTGCAGTTGGTGCAACAGATGCGCGTATTGTGAGTTTTAGCTTTGATCAACTCAATCAAAAACTAAAAGACACATGGGCAAGCTTACTGATTGATGATGCATCAAAAGAAATTAGTTTAACCGTGCGATGCGATACAGCGCAGCCTGTTTCTAAATCCATTGTCACAAGCGCACACAATTTGAAACTCGTTGCGATCAATGAAGCGGGTTGTGCTGAGTTTTTTGTTTATAATGCACAGGGCTATTTGGTTTATCACATTAATTTTGAAAAATATGTCATTGAGTATCAGCGCAATGTCTTTGGTGAATGTGAAAAATTAATTGCCTATGACAAGCGGTTGACGATGGATTTATCCCCTTATTTAGAAACAGGCATCACACCGGATTTAATTCAAACCAATCTTGAACCTGATGCGGATCATGACCAATCTTTTACGCAGTGTTTTGATCAAAACAGCCAAGTCACGCAAATTCAAAAAACACCGGTGATTTGTTATATTCCAGATGCAAATCCGCAAAACCCGCCGACAGTTGGCATACAAACACCGACAACCACCACTACTTATAATACATTTCAAGAAGTCATTTACGAATCCACTTTAATTGACGAAATGAATCAAGTTTACAAAACAAATTTGACTTGGCGTGATCAAATGGGAAACAGCATTGCAACTGTTGACCCTTCCGGCAAAGCCGTTGTCAAAAGCCATGACACCTGGAATCGCAAAATAAGCGAATATACTTATGATGCGGCTATTTCACCCGATTATTTTCCAACAATAAAGACCACTTTTTCTTTATTGCAAATTATTTTATCCAGTATTGCTGATATGACAAAAGATGTTCACATCGTTATATCACGCGATTTAATTGGCAATATCACAGGGCGTAATTATGTCAATTTTATTGCTGAAAAAATCATCGCAGGTGAACAAGCCTTTGTCAGCAATCCACCTGCAATCATTGGCTCTACCATTGTGCGCACAGCCAGCAATCAAATCAAATTTACCATTGATCAAAATGGCGGCGTTGAGATTCATTATTATGACGAAAGAGATTATGTAGTTGCAACAGCCGGTGTTGTTCGAACACAAATTGACCCGCAATTAAAAACACAAACAATGATTCGGCCTATTATTTATTATCATCGTTCAGCGCATGGTGATTGTGTTGAATCTTTTGAACCAAAAGGTGGCTGTGCTATTAATTTAGATCCTACGTCCAATGTGTTGCCGGAGCCTATTTCGATTCCTGGTCAAAAAAATCTTATTCGTCGTTACTACAGAGATGCGAGAAATAATGTATTGGTAGAGCAAAATCCAGATGGCAACTTAAAACAAAAGACCATGACGCCAACCAATAAAACAGCAAAACACATTCAACCTGCAACAGTTGCGATCAGCTCAAATCCCAATGTATTTACGACGTATTGTGATGCAGTGCAAATGACCTTTGACAAATTAGATCGCGAAACATTAAAAGTGATTTCACGCAATGCAGCTATTCAAGACCAAATTGCATCAGAATATAACGCATTTATTTGTACAAGACAGGGAC
>CAZKUQ010000085.1:4034-8095 GCA_964555965.1 uncultured Coxiellaceae bacterium | reverse complement strand
ATGACAACAATGACAGGGATGACATAATATACTCATATTCTCCTCTGTATCACCTCTCGTTGTTCTTGAATCGGCGCACACAGCGGTAAAAATTGATTTAATGACTGACAAAATTTTTCTAAATCTTCTTGTTGATGCTCCTTCTTGCGCCCACTAAAAAAGCTGTGATGATTAAAATAAGTTGACGATTCATCATTAATATCGATTATGTTTGATAAATTTGAACGAAGTTGATCGGCTAATTGAATTAATAAAAATAAACAATTTTGCCAAAAATTACTTGACGGATTGGTTGGATATAATTTTTCTTGCTCGTTCAAAAATTTGGTGATGTCATTGTAAAAACCAAAATATTTTGATGATGTGGTGTGTGCCATTTGTGATGATGTATCACGTTTAATAGCAATTAATAATTCACTAATGGCTTTTTCCTTCAGTTGATTTAACTCCAGCATATTTTTAACATCATTTATTTCATTGCAAAGACGAGTAATTGAATCGGAATGATTAAACACAATAAAAGGCTTTAATTCATATAAGGCAATTAAGCGATTAGTGAAAGCCATACAAATGAGATTAGGTGTTGTTTCATAAGATAATGTCGTACCATCAATCATTTCTTGCATTACAAATTCATATAAAAATGGCGAACTTTCTAATTCTTTTCGGCGTTTATCTGATATGAGGTCTGCATCAGAATATTTCACTTTGTCGCTGATAACTAATTCAGCAAGCGGTATACCAAATTTTTTGCAATACAATTCCGCATCACTTTCTGTAATTTTTTCGTTAACAATAGCGGTAGCAATATATTGTCCATATTCGCAGTAATATCGTATTGCATGTAAAAGAAAAAAATGATTTTTGGCAATGACTTTATATCTTTCTTTGCCATAGATGATGGCTAATATATCAGCAACAATCGTATCAAGATTATTTAGTGATAAATTGTTCTCCGAACAATATCTGATTACTTTTTTATCCAATAAAAAATCACAACTAAAAAAGCTTATCGCATCACCTAGTTTGTTCCAGTCAATATCTTCTCGATTGATTCTGTCGCGATAAAATTGACTATCGAATAATTTTTTGATGGCAAATGGAAGGTCGGCAACTTCTTCGTGACGTATTTTTTTCGCGGCTAACATGGTGACAACAAATGGATGGACAAATAATTTTAACTGCTCACTTTTTAATTTAGCAAAGTCACCAAGCAGGATAGGATTTAATTCAATTAATTTAGCATAATCAGGAATCATGAGGATGTGTAGAAGGTCTGGATTTTTAACATACGACAATATTTTTTGTAAAAGAAAAAGTTTTTTCTTCAGCAAGCTGATGACGTTGGGATGAGTAATCATTTCAGCTTCTTCTACAGTAATCGTTTTTATCTCATGATAAGAAACAATTTTATTTTCTAATAATGAAACAAATGATTTGTTAGTTAATAATCGTTTGATGCCATCAGGTATAGTATGAGTTACTTCCACCTTTTTTTTGACGTGATGTGTACTGAGTAATTCAGTAAAATTAATAATGCCTATGTTAGATAAATAATTAAAAACGATTTCGGCAGCAAGTGTTTCTGCATAGACAGCCGCACTTAGTTTTAAGCTTTGAATATAGTCATTTTCTTGACGATCGTTTTGAAATGTTCTTGGTACATAAGAACCATTAACATTGCGTAATAACGTGCTAGCAAATTTTGTTGTTCCTTCCATAGCCGGTTTATTAGGTAATTCAATAAATAATTTTATATCAACTGAATTTGTATTGGGTGATGGAACTAAGGTAGCAGTATAATTTCTATCATCATTAACATCAATTTTCCAAAGTAAATTTACGTCGCTATTAACAGCAATATCATTTGTTTGAAATGGTTTATTGGGCGGAAAGGATTTGTATAAAAATAACGAAAGAATGTTTTTTTTATTCCAAATTAATGAATTTTTTTTCGCTCTAGTTTTTATTCCTTCTTGAATATTTTCAGTGAGCGATACATCCGCTTTTTTTGCTGCTTCTTGAATATTTTCAGTGATGAGATCAATGATATAAGTTTGTATATCATCATAGGTCACAGGATTTGCTGTTTTTTTAGCAGCATCCGCTTCATTTTCTACAGGCACATAAGTATGTGTTTTAGGAAAAAATTTTTCAGGATTTCTTAAACATTCGCTTAAGATAGTGTAATCATTTTGTTTGTTTTCACTTAATGCTTCGTTAAGTTTAGCAATCTCGATAGATAAAGTTTGAGCATCATTTGGGAAATCAATGAGATGGCTGATAGCACTTTTTATATATTCTTTTTGCGCATCATTTAACATTAAAAATTTCTCCCTGAATTAAAAAATATTAAAAAAAGTAATCTAACAGAAAAAAAATGGGGAATATATAACGGCGGAGCGCTTTAGTTTTTCACTTTAAAACGCTATACTTCGCAATCAATTTATACCCATTAAGAAAGGAAAAAATACGTGGGCAAACGAACACCATTTTATGCTTCACATGTTCAAGCAAATGCCAAAATTGTGGATTTTGCTGGCTGGGATATGCCGCTACATTATGGATCTCAATTGCAAGAACATCATCAAGTACGTCAACAGGCGGGTATGTTTGATGTATCACACATGGGAGTGGTCGATCTACATGGCGTTGATGTCCAAGCTTATTTACGCCGTTTATTAGCAAATAATGTCGATCGATTAGTCGAAAACAAAGCGCTCTATACTTGTATGTTGAATGAAAAAGGCGGGGTCATCGATGATTTAATCGTTTACAAAGTGAACGATCATTTTTATCGCTTGGTGATAAATGCTGGCACACGTGAAAAAGATATTGCTTGGATGCGCATGCAGGCTCAATCCTTTGATGTCTCAATCACTGAGCGCATCGATCTTGCGATGCTTGCTATTCAAGGTCCAGAAGTGAAAAATAAAGTAACACAATTTTTGTCATCAGAGCAGGCACCATTAGTTCAACAATTAAAACCATTTACCTTTGCAGCAGTGAATGACTGGTTTATCGCTCGCACGGGTTACACGGGTGAAGATGGTTACGAAATGATTATTCCTGCCAGTGATGCAGAAAAAATTTGGCAAAAAATGTTATCTGTTGGCATTGCGCCATGTGGCTTGGGTGCACGTGATACCTTACGTCTTGAAGCCGGATTAAATTTATATGGCTCAGATATGGATGAAAATGTGACACCATTGGAATCGAATCTTGCATGGACGGTGATCATGGATCCTGCTGATCGAAATTTTATTGGCCGACAAGCATTAGAAACACAATCGCAACAAGGTGTGAAACGAAAGTTAGTGGGATTAGTGTTAGATGGGCCAGGTATTATTCGCAATCAGCAAAAAGTGCTGATTAAAAATAATGGTGAAGGTGAAGTGACCAGTGGCGGTTATTCACCAACTTTAGAAAAAAGTATTGCGCTTGCACGAGTTCCTGCTGATATTGGCGCAGAATGTTTTGTTGAAATTCGGAATAAACAAATTCCTGCGCAAGTGATAAAACCACCATTTGTGCGCAACGGAAAAAAATTAGTTTAAGATACAATGTAATATTCATCGTTCTCCGCAGCGAAGAAGAAGCAAATTAAAGAATTATTTATTGGAGCAGATTTATATGAGTAACATACCGCAAAAATTACAATACACTCGTACACATGAGTGGGTTAGAAAAGATGAAGATTTTATTACGATTGGTATTACTGATCATGCACAAACCATGTTAGGTGATTTAGTTTATGTTGAATTGCCTCAAGTCGATTCTAATTTGGAAAGCGGACAAGAATGTGCTGTTGTTGAGTCAGTCAAAGCAGCGGCGGATGTTTATTGTCCCATTCCTGGCGAAATCATCGAAGTTAATGAATCGGTGATTGAAAATCCACATTTAATTAATCAAGATCCTTATGGCAAAGGTTGGTTATTTCGCATTCGACCAGTGGATAAATCTAGCGCTGATTTATTAAATGCAGAAGAATATACCAAAGTCGTTGCATCAGAAGCACATTAAAATTCTATAATTAATTTAAAAACTGTCATTGCAATTAG
>CAZKUQ010000085.1:0-3992 GCA_964555965.1 uncultured Coxiellaceae bacterium | reverse complement strand
GCCGGGATCCACTGGTAAAATTGTACCAAGACGATAGAAAATATTTTTTAGTAAAACAAATGACTACTAGAAATTAATTTAGAAATAATTAATGGATCCCGGCTTTCGCCGGGATGACACAGATTCAAATTGTAAGAGGACATAACATATGCCATTTATACCGCACACAAAACAAGATATTCAGGAAATGCTTCGAACTATCGGAATAAAAAATATCGAAGCGTTGTTTGACGAAATTCCTGATTCATTGCGACAGGCTTCACTCAATGATATTCCATCTGGTGTGTCAGAAATGGAATTAGGACGTGAAATGCGTGAACGCGCAGCGCAAGATGGTAATAAATTATGTTTCATTGGCGCAGGTGCATATGAGCATCACATTCCAGCAGCGGTATGGGATGTAGCAACACGCGGTGAATTCATGACGGCTTATACACCTTATCAAGCGGAAGCGAGTCAAGGCAGTTTGCAATTGATTTATGAATATCAAACCATGATGGCAAGTTTGATGAGTCTTGAAGTATCCAATGCTTCTTTGTATGACGGTGCTTCTGGTTTAGCAGAAGCGATTCTCATGGCTGTGCGATTGTCAGGAAAAAAACAAAAAGCCTCGATTTTAATGCCGCGTTCTATTCACCCACATTATCGTCAAGCTGCACATGCGATTGTTTATCAGCAAGACATTACGTTAATTGATGTGCCATATCAATCTGAAACAGGCAAGGTGGATATCACTGCGTTAAATAAATTAATGCAAGATGATGTGGCAGCACTGGTGATTCCGCAGCCAAATTTTTTTGGTGTGTTAGAAGATGTGGATCAGTTATCTGATTGGGCGCGTGAAAAAAATATTTTATCGATTGCTGTCGTCAATCCAACAGCAATGGCGTTATTAAAGCCACCAGGCCAATGGGGTAAAGAAGGTGTAGATATGGCATGCGGTGAGGGGCAGCCGCTAGGTATTCCACTTGCATCCGGCGGCCCATATTACGGTTTTTTATGCTGTAAAAAAGCCCATGTGCGACAAATGCCAGGTCGAATTGTAGGGCGCACAGTGGACTTAAATGGTAAAGAAGGTTTTGTTTTAACACTGCAAGCGCGTGAGCAACATATTCGTCGTGCTAAAGCAACATCAAATATTTGTACGAACCAAGGGTTGATGGTGACAGCATCTACTGTCTACATGAGTTTAATGGGCCCAAAAGGATTGCGACATGTTGCTGCACTTTGTCATGAGCGAGCGCGAGAATTACGTGATGAATTAATCACGATTCCTGGCGTGCAAGTGATTTTCACCTCACCATTTTTTCATGAAGTGGTGCTGAGATTAAATAAACCAGTTGATACAGTGATACATGAGTTGGCAAAACGCCATATTCAAGCGGGTTTTTCGCTTAAAAATAATTATCCTGAATTAGGCGATGCATTATTAATTTGTGTGACAGAAACGAAAACAATGGCAGATATTAAATTGCTCGCGAAACATTTACGCGATGTGTTAGAAGGGAGGAAAGTGGCATGTCTAGTTTAATCTTTAAATCATCACGCACAGGTCGACATGCAACATCACAATGGCCTTATGCAAATCATTCAGCCGCTTGTGATGACATTCCAGCTAACTTAATGCGTCAAGATACGCCTATGCTCCCTGAAGTATCAGAATTAGAAGTGGTTCGGCATTACACGAATTTATCTAAACAAAATTTTTCTATTGATACACATTTTTATCCGCTTGGTTCATGCACCATGAAATATAATCCACGCGGTGTGCATCGTTTAGCGTTTCTTGATGGATTTTTGCAACATCATCCTTTGTCGCTTGATGAAGACAGTCAAGGCTACATGGCGTGTGTTTATGAATTGCAAGAAATGTTGAAAACCGTTACTGGCATGAAAGGTGCTGCTTTATCCCCCATGGCAGGTGCGCAAGGTGAATTTGCAGGGGTTGCGATGATTCGTGCTTATCATCGTGCACGCAATGATTTAGAACGAAATGAAATTTTAGTACCCGATGCTGCGCATGGAACCAATCCCGCTTCAGCAGTGCAATGTGGATTTAAAACACATGAGATTCCAACCGGTCCTGATGGCGATGTGGATATTGAAGCGTTGAAAAAAATCGTGGGGCCAAAAACAGCGGGTATCATGTTAACCAATCCGTCGACGTTAGGTGTGTTTGAAAGAAAAATTCAAGAAATTGCGAAAATTGTTCATCAAGCAGGTGGATTGCTTTATTACGATGGTGCGAATTTTAATGCGATTTTAGGTAAAGTGCGACCTGGTGATATGGGTTTTGATGTCGTGCATTTAAATTTACATAAAACGTTTGCAACCCCTCATGGTGGTGGTGGTCCTGGCAGTGGTCCTGTGGTTGCCAATGAAAGATTATTGCCATATCTTCCTATTCCACGTGTCACTAAAGAAGGTGATCAATATCGTTGGCTGACTGAAAAAGATTGTCCAGAAACGATTGGACGTTTATCCGCTTTTGCAGGCAATGCTGGCATTATTTTGCGTGCGTATCTTTACGCACGTTTGTTAGGCAAAGAAGGGTTACAACGAGTGTCTGAATTTGCCACATTAAATGCTAATTATTTAATGGTACGTTTGCAAACAGCCGGATTTACATTAGCTTATCCATCGCGGCGCGCAAGTCATGAATTTATTATCACCTTAAAAAATGAAAGTAAAACGTTGCATATTGGTGCACTCGATGTGGCAAAACGTTTATTAGATTATGGCTTTCATGCGCCAACGATGTATTTCCCATTGTTAGTGCCAGAATGTTTGTTAATTGAGCCAACTGAAACAGAAAGTAAAGAAGTATTGGATGCGTTTGCAGATGCGCTCATTCAAATTATCGAAGAAGCAAAACGTGATCCTGCTATTCTCAAAGGTGCGCCACACACTTTACCTGTGCGGCGTTTGGATGATGTGAAAGCCGCACGCGAATTAGATTTGGTATACAAAGATGTTTAGAATATTTGATTGGATGAGTAATGGTAAGTTAACTGTAGCTCAAGAAGCTGTATCAAATACTTTATCTAATGCAAAAGATAAAGCCTATCAAGTAGCAACGGTTGCTTCTGAAAAGGCAAGCGAAACCAAGAAAAAACTAACTGGTTATTGGCAAGGAAAACCGTCAGTTAGTGTGGATGATATTCGCAAACGGCAAGAAGAACGCAAAAGGCAAACGCAGTTTGCTGAAGAAGAAAAAAAGCGTAAAGCGGAAGAAGGAAAATTAAATCAGCTCAAAGCAAAAATAAGAGTGTTGATTGAGCAACTTGACAATGAAGTAGATGATTTGGAGTCATATTGTTTCTTTCGTCGTAGTGGAAAAATTGATAATAAAAATTATAAAAAAGATAAATTGGGTGAATTGTTAAAAATTAAAGAATTGAAATTATTTTTGCAGAAAGGAGAAGAATTATCTCAAGATGATCGAGTCATCACAGGAACATTTTCTCGCACAAGAGATTTATTAGAAAATATAGTTAAAACAACTCGAATTGTTTTGGGCGAAGAATCTGATAAATCTGAAATGACAAAGAATAATTCTGTTTAGATGATTTTTACAAAATCCGCGCGGCTGGCATGACAACAGTCTTGCTTAATTGCTTAACCAGAATTCGCGTTCACACAATGTGGTAGTGACGAGGCGAGCGACCTAGATTTTGTAGCTCGGCTGGGTGTTCAAGTCGCTGCTTAAATTTTTCAATGTAAGCTGGCATCTATTTTTTGGCTAATTTCGGCATTATTTTAGATTTCTGGATGCCACCTCGCGCAAAAAAACGCGCGGCTGGCATGACAACAGTCTTGCTTAATTGCTTAACCAGAATTCGCGTTCACACAATGTGGCAGTGACGAGACGACCGACCTAGATTTTCATTTTCTTGCTCGGTTGGGTGTTCAAGTCGCTGCTTAAATTTTTCAATGCAAGCTGGCATCTATTTTTTGGCTAATTTCGGCATTATTTTAGATCTCTGGATGCC
>CAZKUQ010000084.1:0-8154 GCA_964555965.1 uncultured Coxiellaceae bacterium | reverse complement strand
GCTGTAGTTTACCCCGTTATGCTTTAAAACGGGGCTGGCATGACAGGCTTCTTAATCCGCGTGTTCAGTAAAGATAACCTCGTGAATGTTTGCCAGGCTTCTTAACTGAGATTCGCGTTGTTAGCAATATGTATAAATCTACAGGATTTTTTAACCTAGTGAATTGTTTATTTAAAAAATAAACGCGTTGCATATATTAGATTTTATTCTAATAGAGAATATTTATTTCAATTGAAAAACTTTTTTAAGTTTAGTCTCCGATAAATGCTTAGACAAATTTTCATCGGGCTTAAGATCCGGGACATCAATCATATGCAAGATTAAATTTATGTGATCCATACTCAATTTAGGGATAAGAAAATCATTTGATTTAACAGCGATTGGTTTTTTAAATTTATCAAATTCAGCTCTGATAATTTTTAATGATTTTTCATCATTAGTAAGTAAAATTGATTGATTTTGCAGTTTATCATAAAAATACAATTCAACTTTAGTGCAAATAAATACATTATTTGATTGTCCATATTGACCAGACAATAAATTTTTATTTTTTGGAATTTCGTCTACAAAAATGAAATCGACGCCTTGCTGCCTTTTTATAATTCTACCAACAATCAGATGGTGAAGAGCGGGACATTCTTTAGCAAAATCTTCACTTAACATATACAACCCGAGTGTGTTCACATATCCAAGTTCAATATTTTTAAAATTAATCTTGCTGTCATCCGGGAAATGTATGGTTGGTGATTCCAAATAAAGGAATGGATTAACAAGATCCAATAATCTACCCCACATATCTTTACCTTTAAGACCTTCTGCACCTATCCATTTATAAAGATCGACAATATTTTCAGTGTCAAGAAAAAATTCATTATTAACTCTATGCCTATCAATACACCACCATTGTATGGAATGAATCCATTCATTATGCTCGGTATAATGTCCTAATATGTTATCTTTTATAAGCTCACCTCTTTGCAATAATTGACAAAATTGCTCATTTGATAATTGATCCGATGGCTTAGCAAATGCTTTTTTTGATTTTGTTTTTTCATCATAAATATCTGTTGCAAATTGCTTTTCTTTTGCAAATTTACCTAATAATCCGCTTAACAGTTTTTCATGCTTGAATGGCTTCCCATTTTTAAATTCTTTGAATCCGCCAATTTTATCATCAATTCTGCTTTTATTACTTTTTTGATTTTCAAATTTTACCAATTCATCATTCAATTCTTTAAGCTCACGCAATAATCCACCGCGAGAAAAATACAAATGAATTTTAATGCAATCACATTGCTTTTCACTTAATTGATCGAGATTCATTTTAGTTGCTTTCACAAAATATAATGCTTTTTCTCTTAGCTCAGATAACAGTGGAACGTTATGTGGCCTCATAGAGGGTAAGAAAAATGGATTATTCCCGATGAAAATTGGTAAATAATTATTATCCGTTTTTGCAAATTTAGAAAACATTGAATCTGTCTCCAGCAAAGAGACTAAAGCTCCTGAAACTACAATCGATGGATATTTTTTTGCTGCGTTAATAAAAAACTTCATTTTTTCTTCTGGAGATAATTTTCGGCATGCGTTTATTAAAATATATGCAATTACTTCTTCAGGAAAATCATTTATCTCTATATCATCCAATGTACAGGATCGATATTTTTCTGGAACATTTCTCATTGCCTGACGTAGCACGTCACAATAAATAGTAGTATCAACTCCTAATTCTAAATCATCTTGTTTACTTTTAAGTACTTTAGCCAACTCGCTTTTATTTAAAAGATAAGATGCAATGATAGAAGATGAATGCTTTAATAATTGTTCGCATTTTATGGGGTCATCAATATCGCCCGGTGTGATTTCGGATAAATGATTTTCCAGATATTTTTTGTCGGCTAACTGTTCTTTTGTTAGCATGCACACCCTCCATCACAGCATTAATAATAACAGTAACTGATAAAAAGGCTCATGTAATAATTTTAGCACAGATTCTATTTTTATCATTTTGACTGTTTTATAAGATATTCAATATATATATTTTTTTAAGACTAATAATCAGATAGAAAAACAAGATAATCAGCCGGAAAACGAAATTCGATATATCATTTAGCAGTTGAAGCGCGGATATTCTTGTTCTTTGACAAAATTCAGGGTTCTAGATCCGCGCTACTCTTCATTCTTTTCTGTATTGTAGATCACTAGATGCACAATTCGCATTTTATTAATAAATATAATTTATTACCTGCACAACTTCTCTAACTTTTCTTCTGGCAGAGTTGCATATAATTTCTCAACAATATCCGGATTATCTACATTGCGAGCTAACCTCACTTGATTTAAAAAAGTATAGGATCGATCTCTCACAATGTTAGGATTAATTTTATAAACATCATCATTGAGCGCTTCTGGCAACGAGATAAAATTGACACCACTTTTTTCATATGCAGTTAATAAGTCATCTAACATCAATGCTGTAAAAGAATTGATATGAATCAACAACACATTTTTAATATCGCGATTAAATAAGGTCATTGATAATGAATGTGCGATCGTCAGCGCATTCATTGCTTGTTCAATATAAGTTTGTTTCAGCCACTCAATTGATGCATTATCATGCTTATTCAAGCAACGAACATATGGATCATTCCATTCATATTCAAAGAAATCTACTGTAACAGGAGCAATATCATATTTATTCTTAAAAAGAAATTGACGAACAGTATCACGTTTTTCTTGTGTATTGCCTTCCGATAAAAATGGATAACGAAAATAGCGATAATTTTTACTGCCCATCAATTTATTTAAAAGTTCTTCATTTTTTTGAATGTTATTAATATAAGCAGCACTATCAGTTTTAACTAAATCGATGTGATCATACGTGTGATTACCAAGTAGTTGCGATTGGTTCACCCATTCTTGCAATATGGCAATATTTTCTTTTGATTGTGCATTTTTTCCATTTACTAAACCATAAATATGCTCGAGATGATGTTTTTTAAATGTCGCAAGCATTTGCTTTGCAATATCAATTTGCAATAGACCAGTTGGTAAATCACCATTCATTGGCAAGTCATCGACTGTAATCGCTATCTCCATTGAGTAAGCACAAGATATTTGCAGCACAAATAATAATGCGGCCGTAGCAAATAATTTAAACCAATACATATATTCCACCTTGAATGTTATTATATTCATCTGGCTTTACACCAAGCACGCTATAGTAATATTGATCAATACCTCGCTGAAGAACTTGGATATCCGCTTGATTGGGTTTATTTTCAAGTATTATTTTCATGTAATTATTTTTTAAGTTGATGTAATGTGATTGCATTGCCTTCAGAATCGAGTACAACAGCCATGCGACAAACAGGTGAATGAAAAATATCTAACTTAAATTGCACACCATTTTCTTTCAATTTAGAAATTAACGAATCCAAATTTTCAACTTCAAATGCAACGCAACCACCAGCAGTTGAGCTCGGCTTCATACCATCAGCTAAAGTCGTTATCGCAAAACATCCACCGCTTGGTAAATCATATTCAACCCAAGCACCATTTGCTGAAGTCTTGCTTGGGGTTAAATCAAAATTTTTCTGATAAAAATCTTTAGCTCGATCAAGATCAATAACCGGATACATTGTAAAAGCTACTTTTTTTAGCATGGTTTTATCTCAGACATTAAGTTTACTAGGAATAATATTATCACATTTATTTTTAATAATTATTGATTTTTATTTTTACGAAGGTAAAATGTTTATTTCTTAGACATAAAATAAACACTCATGCCACCAATTGTATTATTGTTTTTATTAACATTATCATCATCAATTTATGCTAACGAACACTATGATCACTCATGTTCAATAGAAATATTTCCAACTTTTTAAGATCTTATCACAATATTGTCAAAACAATTAAAGATGAGCTTGATACTCAAGTTTATATGCAACAAGATTGAACTAATAGTAATAAAAAATAGTCTTTAAAATTGACTTTCATATTTGCGCATGTAAAAGACTACAGAAGCAGAGATCCACATGTTCGGCTGTTCCAAACTCGCTATATGAAATAAATTTATTATCAGATGTTTAAAAAGTTCTAGCATCGGCGATGGAGGTTAAGACAAACATTGCAACTACAGCTATAAAAATTCTTGAAATAATAAATTTATACATAATCTATTTTGCCTTATATTATTCAATTTTTTAATTTAAATTGGCACTCAAAACTATTCCCATCTTCAGCAGCAAGACATTGAAGTTCTTCATGTTCTCTACCACCTATCTTCCAAGTTCCTGAAAGCGGTGCATAACTTCCATAAATATCGTACATGTTATAAGCGCTGCCGGTATGATCTTTATTCATACCTCTATAACGACAAACTACTCTATCTTTTTTTATGCTGGCTTGCCAAAAATATAGGTCTGTTAAAGTGCTCTCACATGTAAGTGCATAACTTATTGAGCAAGTAAAAATACAAATAATTAATGTAAAAAATAATTTTAATTTCATCTTACTCTCTATTTTTATTGATTATCGTAAATAACATTAAACAAACTTGGATATGGCGGCGAATGCTTAGTCGTAAAATATACATGGTTTTTTGATACGTCACTGCTTAAAATTCTCATACCATTTTTTTCATCCGGGACGGAAAATCTATTTAATACGTTTCCAGTTGTGGCATCGAAAATCACAATTCCTTCATGTCCTCTTCTGTGATCGATGATATAAAGTTTTTTACTATCGTTAGAAATTGCTGTTGCCACTATATCATGCTCTGCATTATAGATTTTCTGAGTAGACAATGTGGCGAGATTAATTTGTAAAATATCCCAGTCTGTTATCTCATCATCACCGGGTGTTAATTTAGGTTCTGCACCGCTTAAATAAAGGTAATTACCATCCGGACTTGTCATTAAGCCATCAAATGAAGTAAATACATCAAATTCTTTTATTAAATTAATTTTTCCAGTTATAACATCTAAAGCAAATATTTTTTGTTTTTCGAGGTACAAAGGTTGCGGTGAAATAAATAATGTATTTACATCTTTGCTAACAGCAATTCCAGATATATGCGTACTATATGCAAAAGGAATTGCTATTGTCGATTCTACTTTGTCATCCTTAGTATTAAACACTAAAATATATTTAAATGGTTTTTCCCAGGTTGAACTGACAATGTAAAATATTTTTTCCTTATTATATGAATTTGCTGAACCACTAACGATATAATTATCTTTCTTTAAAGCAATTTTGTTAGCTATTTTTAATTTTTCAGTATCAATGATATAAATAATTGATCCTGAAGCTGCATATAATTTCTTTTCATTTGAATTTAAATATAAGTTTGCATTCATACATCCTGGGAGAACAATTTTACTTATTAGATTTGCCGCTTCCAAATCAATGACATCTATTTCGCTTCGTTCTCCTTCAGTGCAATTTTGTGTTGATACATAAGCTCGTTTTTCATCTTGAGATACAGTAAAACCATAAGCATTATCAGCAACCGTAATTGACTTAAGCTGATATGACCAAGTTTGAGTGCTTACTAACACTAAGAATAAAGTCAAATGATGAAGCAAATATTTCATTAAAAACCTCATTTCTATGTATCCTTATTTAAAATATCAACTATTGATCTTGCCCCGAAAAAACGGACACTCAACTAAGCAACTTTTTGCGTTTCAAAATATACAGGGCTTAAGTACCCAAGTCCAGAATGAAGACGCTTTCGATTGTAATAAATATCGATATACTCAAACACGTGATTTTTTGCATCAGCGCGCGTTAGAAATCTTTCACCATGAATAGAATGACGACTGACGCACATGCGCCCTCAAGACGTAATCGTTTTGCAATACGCTTGCACCAACACGAGAATTTTCATCATCAAAGATAGTCTTGATTTTCTCGGTTTAAATAGCGTTTTCTTGCGCACGCTTTGATGGTGATCGATCTCGCCATGTAATAGCCGCTTGGACTAATCGTAATAAAAAATAGTCTTTAAAGTTAAATCGAAATATAGGAAGTACACTATTTTTTAGCCCATTCTTTAAGCATTTCTATCATTTTTTTAATCGCAGCGATGTTGATATATTCTTTACGATAAATTAAATATTTATCATTTTTAATAACAGGTACATGAGGTAATCGTTTTAATTTATCAGCATATAATGTGTTAATGAAGCAAGAAGGTAATAGACCAACACCGCAACCATTTGCAGTTAAGCTGGCAATTACTTCCAGGCTATTAACTTTAAGAATACGCTTAAATTTTAAATTTGCCATTTTACATTTTTTTAACATTAGTTGTGTTTGAGGTGCTTCAGGATCGCATATTAAAACTGCATCCCGTGTGTGTATGTCTTGTATGTTGCGTTTACCAGCACCTATCCAAAATGTTATGTCGGTTTCATGAATTTTCCTAATGATTAAATCAGGATAATGAATTGGATTGCTGACGATGCCAATATCAATCGTTAAATCAATAACAGCTTGCGTGATAACATCTGATGATGCATGACGAAGCTCTATGTCTAGTGCCGGATATTTTTCTAATACTGCTGCGACAAATCCATGTATAAAAAGTCCAACCGTTGAGTGGCAACCAAGCTTAATTTGTCCTTGTACTTGATTATTAGAAGCGAGAGCTTGCAGTTTAGTATTTTGCCAGCTTTGTAATAGAGGTTTGATTTGCAATAATACTTTTTGGCCTGCTGGTGTTAATTTGACTCCTTTCGAATGGCGAATTAATAATGCGGTGCCAACTGTTTCCTCTAAATTTTGTATGGCGCGGCTTAAAGCGGGTTGACTAACGCTCAAATTTTTGGCCGCTTGAGATAAATTTAATGTATTAGATACTTCAAAAAAATAAGTTAATTCAGCAACCGATGGCATCATTTTATTTTCCTCGTTCTTATTATTGATATAACTTTTATGCATGGAAAGCATACCTAATTTATATTTTTACGTATAGCAAAACATAAATATAATGCGTTCGTACTTCAATAAAAACATAAAATAAAAATGAGGAATGGTCATCTCATCAGCATGAGTGCGCATCAATGCCAGGGGGTTTTTTCGCAGCTTTTTAATAAAGGAGTCACTAAACATGCTTCGAATTATTAATAAAAATATTCTTACGTTATTTTTAAGTTTTACAGTCACAGCAAATGCTCAAACTAATATGCCAGATATAATTATGTGTCCTAGTGCTGGTGCTGTACGTCAGGCAGCTCCATTGCTGAACCAGATCATGGATGATTTTTGTAGGAAGGATATATTTTGTGTATTTACTGGCTTGAAACCTGCATTTCATGAAAACGGTTTATCCTGGGCACTTTTGAGTCCAATTAAATCTTCATCAAAAGACGAAGCCATACTTAAATCTCAAACGATAGCTGCCAATGTCAGTATCATGTTATCAAACATACTCATCCCTTACGTATTCGAGATACCATCATGTAAATATTTTGTGACTTCGTCTGATTCTTCTGAAAATGAAGCAACTGAAATAATGGCCATTCCACTGCCAGAAGATAATGAGAATTCTCCCAGTTCATTAAAACATTCTCTTTTAAAATCTAAATAACAGGAATCTTTTATATGAAAATGTTAATAACTAGCGTTTTTGCTTTGCTGCTAAGTACAGCATCACAAGCAAGAATGAACGAAACGATCCTCTGTCCATCAATAGATACGATACACCAGATTGCTCCGTTAATGAAAAATGCCGAAATTTATTTCACCAGTCGTGATAATGTTTACTATGCAACAATTTCCGGAGTAAAGGCCAATGGATTAACTTGGCAAATTTATTCTGGTGATATTATTGCAAATTATGGTAAAAAAGAAGTTGCAATCATTGCTGCTTACCGTAGTGCTGCTGTTTCACATCTAGTTTATCCAAATGCCAGATTCGCACTACGTGACGGTCAATATTCCTGCCTTTATTACGATGTCACACAACCTAAACCATTCGTATCAATTATAGCTGTTATAGAATAATTCCTGATATCAAAAACTTCTCTTCAAATTTTGAAGAGAAGAGATGCTTTTTAATAAAAACGGATTCCCGTAAAGATTACGGCGTGACCTGCCCCGGGATTTTCAGACCAAATTAAATTAGAGATAATGCCCCTCAAC
>CAZKUQ010000083.1:0-8155 GCA_964555965.1 uncultured Coxiellaceae bacterium | reverse complement strand
ACAACTGGGGCTAATTTCTCTATGTAGTTTTGGTACTAAAAAACCGGGCAGGTCAGATGCACCAGCGTTAACTGCGGCAACGGTAGGTATTGCATTTGGGCAATATAGCAATGTGACAGCTGAATCAGCAGGCGCGGTAATAATGGAGAACTCATTAACAAAAGTAGATGAATTGATGCACCTTAGCTTGGCGACTCGAAAGATCGCATTACAAAGTGCTATCGGCGGCATGGTATTAAGTATCATTGGAATGGGGTTTGCTGCAATAGGATTGATTACTCCTGTTGCTGGTGCAATCCTTCAAGAAATAATAGATGTTGTTGCTATTATTAATGCACTTCGACTCATCTGGGGAAGCAAGATTGAAACAGATTTTCCTAAGAATCAACATACCTAGAATTTATTATTCATTTTATTTTTATTTAAGGAGAAAAGAGGTTTTAATGGCTCATATTAAATTATCATCGATAGGCCAGGTTAGTAGGTTTTATGCATAAGATTATGATCACCGGCAATGCCGGATCAGGGAAAACAACACTTAGCTATCAATTGGCAAAAATACTTAATAGGCAAGATATAATTAGCTTGGATAAAATTGTTTGGAAACCTGGATGGAAATTAGTTGATAAAAAAGAAAAAGAATTGGAATTAGCAAAAGTTACTAAAATGCAAACTTGGATTGTAGATGGGGTATCTAAAACAATACTTGAAGCAGCAGACACGATCATTTTTTTAGATTATCCAAGGCATGTATGTTACTGGCGTGCTTTTAAGCGAAATTACAAATATATTTTTAAATCAAGACCAGAACTGCCGGAAAGATGTCCAGAAATATTAGTTATTGGTAAATTAATAAAAATTATTTGGAATTTCCCTAAGATTGCTAAACCGATTATCCTCAAACACTTAAAAGAAAATTCACAAAAGAAGAATATTTTTTACATTACTAATGACCGTGAGTTAGAAGCAGCGATTGATAAAATTAAACATAATCAAAATTTTGCATACCAGTCCGCAGCGCATGCGCATGGTACAGTCGGTTAGTACAGACAGCCAAAATTTTGCCCTTTCAGTTTCCGCTATCCACAAACCAAGCAATTGCTATTTTACAGAAAATTGGCGGCATTGGCCAAAAAGGGTACCAAAAAAAATCCGTTTTTTAACTATAATCGAAAAAAGGCACTTTGAAGCGCCTTTCTCTTTCACAATTAATGACAATGCCACCATTTCGTTAGCTCAGATATAGATTAGACCCGATTAAAAACATCATGACTAATCATACGAGCTCCGGGGCCTTCTTTAGCTATATGATTTGATGAATGAGCAACAATGGCCATTGTATCAATTATTTTTTGATTATCTTCAATGTTACCTATAAAAGTGAGAACACCACACTCAGGATAATTAACACTAAATGTAAGTGCATTTTTAGTAATATAACCGACAATAGGTCTTTTCACGCCGATTGCTTGCTGACATTCTTTTGAAGCTACAGCTGTAGTGAAAAAACCAGTGAGCGTATTATCCGAATTAATTGATAATTTTAAGATAGAACCCCGAGTATTTTGATAAGTAATAGTATTTTTTTCTGTATTCTTATCTGCAAAAACGCTTTGACTGAACAAAGACAGAATAACAGCAATATAACATATATTTTTTAATTTCATTTTAAACTCCTTAAATGTCATTTCAGAACGATTATATCGAAGAAAAAATAAATTGGAATCCGTGATATCACGGATGACGACGACAAATTTTAGCAATAAGTTCGGCTCGGCTTGTCACACCTAATTTGCGCTTTGCATTTATAACATGACTTTCGACAGTGCGCGGTGAGATGCCAAATTTTTTTGCGATTTGTTTATCTGTATAGCCTTCTGACATCAGTAAAGCTAATGTATATTCCCGTTTAGTTAAAAGATGAATAATTGGAGAAACTGGAACTTCTATACTAAAGCCAATCAGGCCAATGAGTTTTTTATTATTATCAAAAAGAGGACATTTTTTAGTAACCACATCAAGATAAGTTCCTTCGTATCTCAAAATACGTTCACAGACATTTAAACATTCAATTTTTTCAAAAAGCAATTGATCATTTAATCTAAGTTCATCTGCATAATCATGCCAGATAAAATCATGGTCTTCTTTATTAATAATTTCATTGGGTGAACAAAAGCCTGCTGATTTTTTAATAAAAAAATCATTCGCCCAAAGATATTGGCTTTTGGTATTTTTTATAAATATTGCCATGTCCAACGTTTTATATGCATTGAGATGCAATGATTCAAGATATAATTCTTTCATATATACGTTAATTTAACCCTATGTAATCCGAGCCATGAATGATAACCCTAATAGTACCGAAGTAGTGATTCTTTAAAACGAACGTTATTCTGCGTCAAAATCGTCTAATCTTCAATATTTTCGTCCTCTCGCACAAGATGACCGATACCTTTTTATTTGGTATCAAAAGGAAACCAATATAAATGGGATATTGTTGATATGGAGGATGATATTTTTCCGTATATTATTTAAACTTTGATTGCGCATTAATTGGCAAGTTACTGTAGAGCTTAAATAGAAGGGCAAGGTTATGCAGCAAAACCCAATAACATTATTAGTCTGCTACCGATCGAATCATTGCAAAAAATTATTTCTCAATTTATGGAGTGGGCCATGCTTTCGAAAAAATCTGCGTACATATTCCACCCCTAATGATATTTTTATAGACAAATAATACACATATAGGGTTTATATCAATCATATGAAAGGGGTGAAGTCTTGACTTAAGCCTTTCTGAAAATTGGTCTTACTCATGTTACGAGAATGCATAAGTCAAGACTTCACCCCTTTCTGCAAAAGAACAATTGCTATTTATAATTTTTAAAATATTATAGCGATCAATTAGGATATTTAACGTGGAGAACATGCATGCAGCTTTCAATTGAAAAAAGAGAAGAATTATTTAGAAAATTAGCAAGAATATTCACAGATCTCAATCAAAGTGAAGTTGGAAAAAAAGCAACGGAGAATGCAGCGTCCTTCCAAGATGAAGATTTCAAACATATTAGTGAAATCACATCAAAAGGTTGTTTTAATGCGTATTGGAGTTCAGAACGCTGCTACTACTTGAGTGAATTATGCACGGCTTGGACTTCACAAGAAGTCATTAATGGCGCTAAAAATATGATTGAAAAAGTCAGAAGACTTTTAAATGAAAATGAAAATAACGTCGATATAAAAGATGCGGTCAAAAAAATTAATGATTTAGGCGTTGCGTATCAAGAGTCTGATAAGGATTTAAAACAATTAGATCTTATTCAAGAATTAAAAAAAATTCGCTTAACTCAGGATGACATGGTAAAAACATTAAAAAAATTGTCTGCCACGCAAGAAGAAATTAAAAAAGAGTTGGACAATAAGGCAAATAAATCAGATATTCCTCATCCTCCTCACGCTGCTATATCCGCTTTATCGAATAAATTAAATACTATTGCTTCATCTATTACAGATCTCTCAAATACCGTTTTGGATTTGAAAAATAATTTACCGAATAAAGTGCAAGAAAATGAGAAATCTTCTTTTCATTTATTTGGCAAAAAGAATAACTCGAAAAATTAATTATTGAAGCTATTACTGCTTCCCTTTGACAACGGAAGATAGTTTGCTGTTTTGATCAAAAATATTTTTGATTGGGATTGAAATATCCGCACCAGGTTTTTGATGATGTGCCCTGAAAAGGTAGGAAGCTCTTTTGGAAGTAAAGAAGGATCCTAGTCCTGTAAACGTTCAAAATAACTGATGCTGATCTTGCGATTATTACTGATAAACTTAATAATAGGCCGGGAAGAGCTTGAAATAGACAATCCCAAACGAAGTTTTTAGACACAACTCTTAATTCAGAGATTGTTATCATGATTGATCCTAATAAAAAATTTCCACTAGAAAAAACACAACGATTATGTTTTTTAAAAAATATCATTGAATCTCCCAATATTATCGTTGGAGATTATACTTATTATGATGATCCAGATAATGTGCAAAATTTCGTAAAAAATATTTTGTACCATTTCGATTTTGTTGGTGACAAGCTAATAATAGGGAAATTTTGTCAAATTGCGACAAATGTGCGATTTATCATGAATGGTGGTAATCATGCGATTAATGGATTCTCGACATTTCCTTTTTCAGCATTTGGTAGTGAGTGGAGCAATGTACCACTTGAAGCTCAGTCAAAAGGAGATACAATTGTGGGGAATGATGTTTGGATTGGTAATTCTGCAACGATCATGCCTGGGATTAAAATTGGTGACGGAGCTATCATTGCAACTAATTCAGTAATTACTAAAGATGTTGCCCCATATACAATAGTCGGTGGTAATCCTGCTAAGTTAATTCGAAAACGATTTGATGATGAAACAATACAAACGTTATTAAAAATGAAATGGTGGGATTGGGACATAGAAAAAATCACGAAAAATGCTAGAGATATAGCAACTGGAAACGTGGAATTATTATCTAAGTAACTTTTGAATGGTACATTTTTTAAATGCATAAGCAAATCAACCAACAATCTTGGCAATCTCAAGATCTGAAGAATTCTTCAAAGTGGGTTGCTGTTACGGAAAATATCGCACCAATCTGTGAACAGATACTCGACGAACTTGAACATGGCTATGGTATATTTCTAATACGTGGGTTACCCATTCAAAGTCTCACCATTCAGGAAATTAAAGAATTTTATTTTCAATTAGGTTTAAAGCTTGGTACACCTGTATTTCAAGATCCTCACGGAACGCGAATTGTTGATATTCGCAGTACAGAAGCAAATCCTCAAAATGCTTTGCATTATCAACTTAAATCGGATGGCAAAAATACGCGGCCGTATGAAACAAATGCTGCTTTTAGTTTCCATACTGATCCATGTGATGTAGCAGGGTTATTATGTATTAATAATGCTATTCAGGGTGGCGAAAATCGTATTGTGAGTTCAGTAGCGATTCATAATGCCATTGCAGAAAAAGATAAAGATTTACTCACAGCTCTTTATGAATGCTTCTATTATGTAAAGCCACCACAACCTAATAAGCCATTTGGTTATCATCAAATTCCCATTTTTTCTCTATATCAAGGCCATTTTAAAAGCCATGTTGTACCTGAATTAATTCGAGCAGCTCAAACATATTCCGAAGTTCCGCGTCTCAATAAGTTGCAAACTAAAGCATTGGAGTATTTAGAGCAGTTAGCTAATGATAGTTCATTTTATTATGAGCTCACTTTATCTCCAGGTGATTTTCTATTGGTAAATAATCATGTTGTCTACCATGCGCGTAATTTTTATAAAGATGGAACTATACAACGTCATTTATTACGTTTATGGCTAGCAGTTTCAAATAGCCGTCCCCTCGATCCAATCCATCAAACTTGGTTTGGTAATACTAGCCCAGGTGCTATTCGCGGCGGTTATTGGCGTAATCAATTAAAATCTCTTAAATTCGAGTAAATTAACTTATAAAATAATCGCAATTAGGAGTAATTATGGCAAATACTCGATCCAGCACAACATATATTCTAACTACGACCAATGGTTCTTGTATAATCAGTAAAACTGGTAGTGCTTCAGTTAGTATGCCTGAGAGTCTCGCTAAAGAACTTGGTGTTGATGAGATTAAACAGGCTATTAGCACGGGTGCAGATCAAAATCCTTTATATACTTTGCTACTCAAAAAGCTCGGAGCGCCAGGGTTAAGTGATCAAATTAAAAATTTTATTAAAGATGAAATGAAATCATTACGGGAAAAACCCATTGCGAAAAACCCTGAATATGTAATGATTTTAGAACAAATTGATAAATGTAAAAATCCTGAAATAGAGCGTTTTTCCATGGAGGAAATGAAAGAAATCCGCGAGTCGCAACAAAAAAATTCCGGTATTGATAAAGTCTTAAATGAATATTTAAGCAACCCTAATATTGCTTCGGTAGTAGTTAGGACGAGTAATACGGATCTTGATATAAGAGATGACGACGAAAGAAGATTTACCTTTAAATAGTAAGAATATTACTTCTTGCGCATCGAAGTAAAATTTAAATTCATTTAAATCGTTTTTATTGAAGAAATACTATAATCGCATTGCACTTATTTGTGGAATCCACGAAAGAGACTTTTGTAAATACAATAGAGAAATCCATGAAAATTAATTTCAATTGATAGGTGTAAAAAATAATATGCTGCGTAAAGATAAGACCATAACAGATAAAGAAATGTATGATGCAATTTGGACACATGATCTTGGAAAAATAGAAAATCTATATAAGTTAAGTAATATAGATAGATATTTTAATCATGAATATCCCGATAGTAATCCCCGGCACAAAACATTTATTCATCTAGCTGCGGCATATAGTTCACCAGACATTATTATATACATGTTAAAGAATGGTGCTGATATTAATATATGTGATGAGGATGGTAACACGCCAATATTTGACGCCATTGAACATAATTCAGTGAATGCTTTAAATACGTTATTAGAATTCGGCGCCGATCCGAATGCGAAAGATAAAAATAGGTACACTCCATTACTCTGCGCTGTTAATGGTTGTTCATTTAACGTCGATTATGTCAAAAAACTATTAGAAGCTGGTGCGAATGCGAATGAAAGAGATAGAACGGGTAGAAGTCCATATCAAAGAGCAGTATCCATGAGAGACGCTAATAAAGGATATAAGCAATTAATCAGTGATCATTATAATGATTTAGCTGAATTAATTGCAAAATATGACATAACCCAAATCTTTCAAAAAGTAAGTGAGCTAACAGAGAATAATCATAATCTTGAGAATAAAGTTGTGTTAATGCAGAACCAAATAAATAGTTTGGTCGAGCAGTTGAATCAAATGCAATCCAGAGTAAATAACACCGAAGCTAATCCAAATAAAGAAATTTTAGATTCACCCCAACGAAAAAAAATGAAAATTATAGCTAAGTTAAAATTTAACGGGAGAAATATAATGGATGTAAGAAAAAAAACTGAAAAAGTGAGTGACACAGCTAAGCCTGTTTTGGCTGTAAAATACGTAACTTCTAAACCAACATTTTGGAAAAATAAAGGTTGTGGTAATCGCGAAACTCCATTATCAAACAATGAATGTTCCAAGATTTTTTTATCTGATGAAGATATTGAACAAGCAGAAAAGCATCCAAATATAGATAATATTAAGACTGTCAGTGTTCGTGAACGATGGATAAATAAATTATTTGAAAAATATGTGAAAAAGGACGGGTATAAACAAATTGTTATTTTAGGGTCAGGCTTTGATATTCGTCCATACAAAAAAAGCAAACAAAATCAAGAAAACAAAAAAAGCGGCAGTCTTTATTCAAAGCTCAAATTTTGGGAAGTTGATAAACCTGAAATTTTGGACGAGAAAGAAAAAATTTTTCAATCAAAAAGTCTTGATAAAAATGCAACCTATATTAAAGCTGATTATACAAAAACTGATTTTATCAAGATGTTGCTTGATAGTGGACTCAACCCTAAAGAACCGACACTGATTATATTTGAAGGAAATTTAATGTATCTGGAAAAGGATCAAGCAAAAGAAGTTTTCAGTAACCTTAAAGCTTCACTCAATGAATTCGTTATTACATTTGATTATTTTCCGCAAACATTAGTTAATATGATAGCTTCCAATGCTATTAAAGGATCAAATGAAAGTCTTTGGAAAACTGGGATTGATGATTTACAAAATTTTGCATTGCAATGCGGCTTAACTGTTATTGACAATAGAAGTATCGGAGAATTGTCAAAAGAATACGATGTCGACAATAATCCGTCCTACGGAGCTAATAAATATTCAGTTTGCGCCTTGCGAAAATGATAATATGGGTAAAAGAGATACCTAACTTATCAACAAGTTTGAATCTAAGACGGGCAAGTATCAATTACTTGTCCTTGTAAAACTTGCACTTCGAGCTAGTTTCAGGCGAATCCCACAAATAAGTGCATACGCGATTTTATATAAAACTAATTCATTAAATCAGCAGCTTAATCTATTTTATTTTCAATAACTGAGAAATTAGAGCTTGCGATCGTTTAACGTTAATTGACATTAAAATCCTCTTGACCTGCCCGGTTTTTTAGTACCAAAACT
>CAZKUQ010000082.1:0-8245 GCA_964555965.1 uncultured Coxiellaceae bacterium | reverse complement strand
TTATTTTAGATCTCTGGATGCCACCTCGCGCAAAAAAACGCGCGGCTCGCATGACAACAGTCTTGCTTAATTGCTTAACCAGAATTCGCGTTTCTACTTTGCAATCAGTTGATTGAATGATGTTGACTGATCCTCGTTTTCTTGAAATTGTTCGCAGGAGAGAAAGTAATGGTTAATACGAATAAATTCCTTATGTTATTAATTACTTACAAATAAATGACAACCGAACAATATTTCTCTTAATCATAAAAATCAACCAAATCAGCTATAATCAGAGTATGAATAAATATTTATTTATCGTTTTGTTATTATTTACTTTTATCATTGAGACAAGTTATGCAGCAGAGCAAAAACCTGCACAACCTGTTGTCGATCAATCAGTTATTAAAAAATCTGATATGATTCCTATTAATCAAAATGTTGCTGTTAAGCCACCTGCTCAAGCAAAAGCAACTCCTGTTGGGCGTGTTGTGTGGATAAAAGGAACGTTTACGGCAACTTATCCTAATCAACGAGCGCGTGTGTTACAAAAATCATCGGTGATTTATTTACATGACACATTGAAAACAGATACTAAAACACAAGCGCAAGTTGTATTTTCTGATCATTCGCTCATGACTTTTCGTCAAGGTACCAATTTTTATATTAAAAATTATGCGTATTATCCCGAGAAGAAAGAAGGATCTGTCGGTTCTTATGTCATGAATCTGATCGAAGGTGGTTTTCGCACCATTACTGGTTTAATTCCAAAAGCAAATTCTTCTGATTATGAAATTAATACACCTGTTGCAACCATTGGTGTGCGCGGTACCGATTTTATGATTTTTGTCGATAAAAAAGGTAAAACATATGTTGGCCGCTATGATGGTAAACCTTGTTTTATTGATAAGAAACGTGGTAACGATGTTTGTTTAACGCCAGAAAAACCGTATGGTTATGTCACAAAAAAGGGTGAAACACCTGTTACGACTTCTGAACAACCACCACAATTGAAAGAAAAATTAGATATTATTCCGGCTGACATGGCTCCTTTTGACATTAGTGATTTTAATCCACCATCAGGTGGTCGACCATTTGGACCTGGTGGTGGCACACCTGGTGGAGCAATCGGTAGCGGCAATTTTTGCATTATTCAGGGATCTTGATTTCTTAAGATTGGAATGAAATAAATAATATCTTAACCTAACAACATCTTCTTTATTTTTTTCCTCCCTAACGCATGTATATATTCACTGCAAACAACATAAATAAAAAATAGCATGATGACCCAAAGCTGTACCGCCCAAAATATAGGTGATACTAATTCATGCTTTATTCCCTGGAATGTTAATGACAAATTGTTTCCTCTAATAATAGTCATGTGAATAATATGATCCATGATGCGGAAAATAAAAACTAACAGCGTATAAATAAACATTTTCCAAGTAATATTATAAATAAGTGGTTTATGTGGAAACGCATTAATAAAAGAAAAATTATTCACAATAATTAAAAATTTTCCGAGCAACAGCGCAAACACTGTGACGGTAATAAATCCATAATCTTGTATATGGTCAGGCCTAAACATAAGGCCTTCAGTGAAATTGATTAAATTTAATGAAATGACAAAAAATAAAATTGCTGGGATGGCACTGATCACTTCTTCTTGTAATTGTTTAAACATCATATTATTTACTCGTATGCACAAACACACCATCCCAATCAGGTGGCAGTGTATGTTGTTTGATTTCGTTAATACGATCGATATACAAGCGATAAATTTTTTTATCAGGAAATTGCTGATGCAATATTTCCATCGTTGCGTAAGCTTGATCAAAGCGTTGATGAAAATAATCATCAAGTGCTTGATGATATAATTTGAGTTCATGCGCTAATTCATCAGTCAGCATGGCGTGATAGCCAATCACTTCATAAATCGCAACACCTGATTTTTTCCCTTTAACGCGCACTAAATCTAATTTGCGAAAAATAAATTTAGGCTGATCATGTTGTGTATTTTCAGCGACAATAATATCCACACCATAAAATTTTGTTAATCCTTCGGTACGTGAAGCAAGGTTCACATTATCGCCAAGCACTGTGTAATTTCGGCGGTAACGTGATCCCATGTCACCAACGTTCATGATGCCGCTATTAATACCGATACCAATTTTAATTTCAGGCCAATTGCGTTTCGCGATCATTGACTGCATCTCTTTTACTTTTTGCTGCATTTCAACTGCTGATTGAAGCGCATGTCGTGCATGATATTTATCTTTCAGCGGGGCACCCCAAAATGCCATGATGAGATCACCAACATATTTATCGATTGTGCCGCGATGTTTAAAAATCGTTTCTGTCATGGGAGTGAAAAAAGTATTTAACATATCAACTAACTCAGAAGCAGACATACCTTCTGAAATGGTGGTGAAACTACGAATATCAGCAAATAACACTGACATTTCGCGGCTTTCACCATGCAAAGCAAAATTACTAGTGGTACGCAACATTTCATCAATATGTTTTTCTGGAACATATTGGCCAAACATTTCTTTTAATTGTTCTCGACGCCTAGTTTCAAATAAATAACCATAAAGCATATCTAAAATCGCAATGACCAATACTAAAATCACTGGTATAAAAAATGAAAGAATAAGACCAGTTTTATCCCATATCCAATTATTTAAAAATAATAAGGATATGGGTAGCAGCACAATAATAGAGCCTAATGTACGTGGACCAAGATAAGGAAAGATAAATGCAGCAATACAGCCAAATAAAAAAGTTAGAAATATATTTGCACCAAATGTCCATGCTGGTTTATAAGAAAAATTATTTTCTAGTAAGCCATTTGCTAAAGTCGCTTGAATTTCAACACCGGGAAATGGATTTTGAATAGCAGTTGCTTTTAAATCACCAAGACCCGTCGCTGACGTACCAATAAATAAAATTTTTCCGAGTAACGCATCAGGAGATATTTCATGATGCAACACATCAGTGGCGGAAAAATAAGGAAATGTGTAGCTTTTTCCAATAAATGGAATTAAAACTTGTCCTCTCTCATCTGTTGGAATCGTACGTTGACCAATTTGGATTCCTTCTAATTTTTTACTATCATGATAAATCGGCGTGATCAATCGAATGTCTTCACCTAAAAATAATAAAATTGCTTGTAATGCTAATGCCGGGTAAACACCATTACGATATTGCATTATCAAAGGCACATGACGAATGATGCCATCATTATCAGGAAATACATTGATAAAACCGCTATTTTTTATCTCTTTTTGTAACAGCGGAATATTACTGATATATCCTTTTGTTTTGATAAGGCCTAGTTGATTGCTTTCAGTAGCTGATAAATAAATCAGCGGCGGAGGTAATTGATTGACGGTTAATTGAGTAGGTAAAAAACTAATAGCTAATACTGATTGAATGGATGATAAACTTTTTGCTAATTTTAAATCTTCATCAAATAATACTGCATGTTGATTTAATTTTGCAGCTAGGTCAGCAGAGAGCAGCTGATTTTTTTTATATACATCTAATAATTGTTCGCTGATATTGGGTTGTTTTTCTGAAAAAAACATATCAAATGCAATCACTGCTGCACCTTGTTTTTGTAACTCATCAACTAATGCTGCGATTTTTGCACGTGGCCACGGCCAACGACCTTCTTTTGCAAGACTGCGATCATCAATATCAATAATGGCAACAGAAGAAGAGTGCGTAAGCGGATTTGTTAATGCGCGAGTATGTAATTGTAAGTCATATCCCAGATTGTCGACTCTTTCGATGAATTGACGAACAAAGCGCATTGGCGTCAACAATAGCCAAATCGCAATACATGTTAATACTAATCCAAGAAAAATGGGGATACGTTTTTTCATGTTGCAGAATCCTTGAGAATATGAGTAGTCTACTTCAATTAGAATATGATGGCTATTGAGCTCAAGTTTATATAATGCGATTATATATCCATTATATTTCAAGATGCGAAATTTAATGGGTGTAGCTGGAAAATAAAATCGATGGATTTAGTGGAAAAGGAATTTCGAATGAAGCGTGTAATCCCATTCAAGCTAGCTAGTATTGTTTCATTATTGTTACTGCTCGATATGGCAGCTTATGCAGATGTATTGACAGGTTCTGCTATGCCTGAAACAGTTAGTAAGGCGTTGAAGGCAGAAGAAATAGAGCCAGCTGAAGCTGCACCGCAAACAGTTTCTGCTCCTGAAGAAAAACAACCAGCAGCAAGTGAAGAAGCAAAAAAAATCAAATTTCAATTGAATGGCATTATTCTTAAAGGTAATCACGTTTATTCTAATGCTGAAATAAGCCAAATTTATAAAAATAAACTACATAAAACTATTTCTGTCGCAGAATTATTTACGATCGTGCAAAACATCACGAATTTTTATCGCAACAATGGCTATATTATTTCTCGCGCTATTTTACCGCCACAGCGCGTTAAAAATGGTGTTGTGCAAGTGCAAATTATTGAAGGTTTTCTTGATAAAGTCGAAGTCACTGGCGATCCGCGTGGCGCTAAATGCCTCATCAAAGGCTATGGTGTGCAAATGACAAAATGTCCACCACTTAAAATAGATAGAATGGAAAAATATTTAGCGCTTGCTAATGAAACACCCGGAACACAAGTCAAAGCAGTATTATCCCCATCGAAAACAAAACAAGGTGCTGCCGATTTAAATTTAGTGACGCAAACAAGTACGTGGACCGGTTATACTTCTTATGATAATTACGGTACGCGATATATTGGCCCGCAACAGATGACAGCCAATGTGGGATTAAATTCTGCTATTGCATCAGGCGATAGTACGCAGGTAACAATGACTAAAACGCCAAAAGGCGGCGAATTAACTTTTATCGATGCTAATTACAACACCCCGATTAATGCAGAAGGAACACGCTGGTTATTTGGTGGTACGCGTGCACATACTCATCCGTTATTCGTATTGCGCACATCGCAAATCGATGGATTAAACAATAATTACTACACAACAGTGCAATTCCCTGTGATCCGTGAACGGGCGCAATCCTTATCTTGGAGTACAGGATTTAATTATCTAGACAGTGAAGTAACGACATTTGATGAACAACTTTATACTGACCACATTCGCAGTTTTGATGTTGGTATTACGTATAATTTTGCTGATCGTTTTTATGGTGCGAATTTAATTCAAGGCAACTTTAGACAAGGGTTACCTATTTTTGGCTACTCGCACGATTATAATCCTGATACAGCCACGACATCTCGACCAGGCGGTCGAGGTGATTATACGAAATTCACGGTAGCTTTAAGTCGATTGCAAGCGATAAAAGGGCCTATTTCTGCTTATGGGCTGTTGCGAGGACAATGGGCATTTAATCCTTTATTAGCATCAGAACAATTCACATTTGGCGGTAATCCACTGGGTCGTGGCTATGATGTGGCAGAATTAATTGGTGATAAAGGTCTTGCAGGTAGTTTAGAGTTGCGTTACGACTTAGGAATTGGAAAATTACTGATTCAAACATTACAGTTTTATATTTTTTATGATGCTGGCGAAATTTGGAATTTGAAAACGGCTTCTGGCACACCTGGAAAATTAAGTGGTACATCAACGGGTATTGGTACACGATTTTATGCAACAAAATACGTGAGTGGTAATTTAATGTGGACACAAACGCTCACTAAGCAAGTTGCGGCAGAACAATTAATTGGAGATGGCAAGCGTCCACGCGTATTCTTTAGTGTCGTTGCAGCGTTTGGATAGATTTTATTTTGTATTTATTATGGTGCGGTTTTTGGAATAATTTTTATTGTGTTAGCTTTTACTAAATCAAGAAAAATCATCAAGGCTAATTGTTCTTTCTCGCGCAGTTTTTCAAAATAATTATCTTCAAATAAAATTTTCGCGTGATTTTCTAGCAAATGTGCAGGAATAAAATCTTCAATATTTTGTAAATATGTTTCCCAGCTAGGATTCTTTTCATAACTAACCATGGCATCGGTAATTGCTTCGTCTAGCGTTGCACGTAAGAATGCAACTAATCCTTTATCGGTGTGTGTTATTTTTTCCACATAACGGCGGCAATCTTCTTCGCTTCCCCAATTTTTCCATGCGTATAAAATTGGTAATAGCCTTGGGTGATCAATCAAGCGTTCTGTTTGTCCCCAATAAGCAATACGACTTGTAGCTAATTTACGTAACAAATTTAATTGATCAGGTGCAATATCGCGAAATTCAATCGGCAAAAATGTATCTTCATTTTCTAAATGTTCGCGGCCTTGTTCTGTTAATTCATGCACAATAATAAAAATACTTTTAGTCGCTTTTGCGATGGCATTTTGCAAACAATTAAATCGTTCTTCCATATTTTTAAATCGCTGTAAAAGTCCATGAATAATGCGATGAATACGCATTGGCGTATCAAGACTTAACATACCAAATATGCCTTGCGGAAATAAATCGCCATTATCAAATAATGCATTAACGATAGCAGGGATATTTTTTTCAGGAATTTTTTGTAGCGTTTGACTATCTAACTGATCTAAAAATTTAGAAATACGTTCATCTTGATTTAATCGAGTGAGTGCTTGATCAAACGCATCGGCATCGGAAGCCAGCGAAAGAATTGTTTCAAATTCACTCTCGGTAATATGGCCAGGTTGTAATGATAATCGAAAATAAACTTCGAACAAATCAGGACTACAAATACGGCGTAATTTTCTAGCAATGGAATCAGAATGATAAAATGCAATGTCAGGATAATAAATATGACGAATACGGGGGAAAAGGCGCATTAGCAATTCTAGTAATAAGTCACGTGAAATACGATCATCGCGTGCTAATATTTCATTGCAGCGAATTTTATCTTTTTGTATTTCATCGCTCGTGAGTTGATAAACATTATCTAATAAATCAGTAAATAAATCTTTGTTATCGCGAATACCTGCATACACGTTAGGCATAAATACTTCAATGGCAGTTAAAGCAAAATAATCAACGGGATTCACAACATCACGTAAACGCGAATAACCAAAATTTAATGTGTTCACATAACGTGTGATGTCACGGCAATTACGGAAAAAGTATTTTAGTGAGGAATAATAAATATCAGCCCAATATTCAATATTCCAAGCGTCTTCTGGGACAGTTGCAACAATTTCATTTAAGCGGTCAGCTAAAATATTTTCAATATCTTGTTGTAAAATGGGCGGTATTTCAAACGGAAGTTGCACTACTTTTTCTATCAATTCTTCACCACCGCTTCCATCAATACGATTAATGGCGCGAACAACTTGTTCTTTATCAAAAGCAAGCAAATAGGCAGTATTGGCATAATCACCCATGGATTTTACAATTTGAAAAATTTGTTTGATTTCTTCATGTTTGATACGCGAAATATTATCAATCATAATAATAATTTTATGTTTTTGTTGGCGTAATAATTCATTTAATTCAGCTTTAACTAACGTTAAATCACGCCCCGATTCCCAAGCATAAATTTCTTCTTTTTCTTGAAAAGTTATTTTTTCAACGAAATTTCGTTTGCTGCGTAATGATTTTGGAATGGGTGTATGAGTGAAAAAAGAAACATATAATTCGAGTAAATGAATAATGCGTGGTGAATTTTCAAAGTAAGGCGCATTGCGTAATGTGGAAGATAAACGGCGAAAAAAACTATAAATTAATTGATCTTGACCGGAATAACTCCATGGACTGAAATATAAAATAATGGGTTTGTCTTCATCCAACATATTGCTTGCAGCAAAGTTTAATTCTTCTAATACTAAATTTAAAACAGATGTTTTTCCCGAACCCCATCCGCCATATAAGCCCACGACTAAACTTTCTGGATCATGATGATCCAACAACGAGCGCGCTAAATATTTTGCAAACTGCGATCGATTTAATCGATCTTGTTCGCTGGATAGAATGGGGCGATCGGCGTCAAACACAGAAATCACTCCTTAATTTTATTTGAGCCTCTTATCATTATAGCAAAGATGAATACATGAACTTTTTTTGTTTATTTTTCATAGTGTATTATTAACCAGATTATTCACAGAATATTTTTTGCACACATCGTGCCAAAGCCCTGTGTCATGGGCTTTCCCCAGGTTATCCCTGACTTACTCAGTGAGTTATCCACAGATTCTGTGGATAGTTTGAAGATGTCGCGAAATGAAATGAATTCTGTGGATCATTCGTGCTGTCATGCCAGCTTTCGCTGGCATCTAGAGATCTAAAAATAATAC